>JAJRPW010000068.1 GCA_024280585.1 Alphaproteobacteria bacterium | reverse complement strand
TTTTTGTTTGCATTTGTATGTTTTTAAAGCCATATTGCTCCAGATGATTATTTAGGATGCTTTCATTCGTAAAATTATTTATACGTTTTTGTCCATCAAGGCTGATTATAATATCGTCCAGCTCTTTTAAAGTGCCGTTAATTGGTAGGGCAATTGAAAAATACCCATCTTTTTTGAGTATTCGATATATTTCCGCCAGGGATTTGGATAAATTCGTCCATTGCAGTGACATTGATGAAAAAACCAGGCCAATACTATCGTTTTCAAGGGGTATTTGTTCTATATCGGCATTGATTGTATCTGTTTTGCCAAATTCAGGCGGCGAGGAATATTCTTCTGCGATCTGGCACATTTTTGCTGATATATCCAGCTGCACCAAGGCAGTTCGCAGCTTGTTTTTACGCAGTAATTCGTGAAAATAACCGGTGCCACAGCCTGCGTCCAGAATCTGGTCGTTTTCTGGAATCAAAGGGCGGCTAATGGTAAATAAATAGTCAGCTATTTTTCGTTGTAAAACAGCATGCTCGTCATATTTCCTGGCGGATCTATCAAAATTTTTAGTAATCAGGGATTTTGACATGTGAATTCATCAATTAAGTTTTTGATTCTCTTTGCATCATGCAAATGCGGGGCGTGGCCACATTTTTTTATAGTTTTTATGCTGAGATTAGCAATAAACGGCGCGAACAGGCCGGTGTGAGTGATATCAACTATAAAATCATTTTCACCATGAATAGCCAACGTTTTCGGGGTTTTTGACAGATCAATTATACTACAGGAAAACTCCTTTAGCTCGTCGAGCCAATACGCCCATTTGTTTGCGTTATCCAAGTTAGTGTCGGCAAGAATCGTTATTATCTCTTTTGCGTTGCAATCATTGCGACTGATTAATGCTAAAAATCTCTGCAAAGACGCTTCCGGATTATTGATAAAATCCTCTTCAAAATCGTTAAATACGTTCTTGTCCATGCCGCATTTAATTGCGCTGCTTTCAATAAATTGGAAGGGCGCCGCTATCAGAATAAGAGATTTTGGTGATAATATGCCGGCCTGGATTGCCCGCAGTGCGATTTGCCCGCCCAGGCTCCAGCCGATTAACACATCACATTTTGCTCCTTTTAAAGACTCAAATAATTCATCTATATCTTGGAGGCTACTGTAATTTATGTGATTTGCCCCTGGTGCAACCCCCTCCAGGGAGTCGTAACTTTGCCCCCAGCCACTGAATGTTATGATGTTTGTCATGCTGCTTTACCTTGTGCTCATCAGGGCGCACATATTGTCAATATCCTGCCTTTTATGCAAGGAAGAAAATGTAAATCTTAGGCGCGCTGTGCCTTTGGGAATTGTTGGTGGGCGAATCGCAGAAACTAAATAGCCGTTATCATATAGATTTTTTGACGCAGCTAACGCAGCATCACTTTCACCAATAACTAGAGGGACAATTGTTCCATCAGGCTTCTTTAAACCCATTTTTTCTGCAAAATACTGAGCATTTTCCAGAGAATTTTGGCAAATATCCGGGTTATTTGCGATTATACTGATCGCTTCATTACTCGCTGCAAGGACAGAAGGTGGTAGCGCCGTTGAATAAATCAGTGACTTTGCCGAATTTGTTATATAATCGATCAAAGCGTTGGAACCGCAGACATACCCGCCGTAAGAGCCGGCTGCTTTTGATAATGTTCCAACTTGTATATCAGCTTTATTACCTTTGATTATACCTATTCCATGGGCATCGTCGGTCATTAGCCATGAATCATGTTTTTTAGCAAGCTTATGCAGCCCGTCTAACGGCGCGCGGTCGCCATCCATGCTGAAAATAGTTTCAGTGATGATCAGGCAGTTTTTATATGATTTACGGTGTTTTTTTAACAAATAATGGCAATTTTCAAGATCATTATGAGCAAAACGCAGCAATTTAGCGCCAGATAGGCGCGCGCCATCTAATATGCAGGAATGAGCAAATTTATCGGCTATAATCAGGTCTTTTTTACCCATTAATGCCGGAATTATTCCGATATTAGCCAGATAACCACTGCCAAGAACCAACGCATTCTCTGTGTTTTTTAGAGCGGCTAGTTTTTTTTCCAACTCTTGATATAGAGGGTTATTGCCGGTGATTAAACGTGATGCCGCGGCACCTGCCCCGTATTTTTCTGTGGCATCCATCGCAGCTTGCATAACTTTTTTATCTTGCGAAAGGCCGAAATAATCATTGCAGCTAAATGAAATTAACTCCTTTCCATTACGTTTTACGCATACTCCATCGCTACGTTCTGTAATATTTAGCGAGCGATACTGGTCGTTTTCCTTGGTTTTATCTAGTTTTTCTGCTGTAAATTTGTCTAATGATGGCATTTTATTTTTTTTCCGCTATAAGGTTGTTTGTTTTCACAAAAGAGTTTCGCATATGTCTATAGCAGTAAATAATAAAAAATCAACAGGTTACAATTGGGAATTGCCGGAAATACTGGGATTATTTGAATTGCCGTTCAATGATTTATTGTTTAAAGCCGCATCGGTGCATCGGGAAAACTTCGATCCAAATGCAGTGCAGGTCAGCACTTTGCTGAGTATTAAGACCGGTTCCTGCCCGGAGGATTGTAAATATTGTCCGCAATCCGCACATCACAACACCGGCCTTAAAAAAGAGAGTTTGATCGATGTTGAAAAGGTTATAACCCAAGCACAGAAGGCGAAAGACCAGGGTTCTACAAGGTTTTGTATGGGTGCGGCGTGGCGTAATTTAAACGATCGTGATTTGCCTAAAGTCGCTGAAATGATCAGTACTGTCAAGGATATGGGTATGGAAACTTGTGTCACACTCGGCATGGTCGAAAAAGAACAATTGGCGAAGTTAAAAGATGCGGGGCTGGATTATTATAATCACAATATTGATACATCCAAGGAATATTATAGCGAAATTATTACCACAAGAACATTTGAGGATCGCCTGGAAACATTGGCTAATATCGCAGATGCCGGCCTGAAAACATGTTGCGGTGGCATTGTCGGCATGGGTGAAGGGGTGGAGGATCGTGCAAAAATGCTGCAAACACTGGCGAATTTGGATAAACAGCCGGAGTCTGTGCCGATAAATATGCTGGTGAAAGTGAAGGGAACACCGCTTGATAATCAGGAAGCGGTCGATGCTTTTGATTTTATTCGGACTATCGCCGTTGCCAGAATTTTAATGCCGAAATCCTATGTGAGGCTCTCCGCAGGACGCGAAGAAATGAACGAACAAACCCAGGCTTTGTGCTTTTTAGCCGGAGCAAATTCAATTTTTTATGGTGAAAAACTGTTAACAACTGCCAATCCATCCGAAAATGATGATATGAAATTATTCGGTAAATTGGGGATAAGGCCGGAAAATAAAGAAAATATTAAGGATTGTGCGGCATAATAATATTTTAAAATAAAGAGTCCAGACAATGAAAACACCGGATTGGTATAATCTAGGCAAAGATAGTATCTGGTATCCATATACCCAGATGAAAACTGCGCCTGAGCCAATAAAAGTTGTTGGCGCTGATGGATGCAGGATAAAACTTGCCGATGGTAGCGAACTTATCGACGGAATTTCCTCATGGTGGAGCGCGTGTCATGGCTATAATCACCCGCATATAATTAAAGCCATCGAAAAACAGTTAAAAACATTGCCGCATTTCATGTTTGCAGGAGCTGCGCATGAACCAGCTTATATTCTGGCAAACAGGCTGGTGGGTTTGACTGGTTTGGACAGAGTGTTTTTTACCGACTCCGGCTCGACGGCAGTTGAGACTGCGATGAAAATGTCGGTGCAATACTGGCGCAATAAAGGCGATAAAAAGCGCAATAAATTCATAAGTTTTAATAATGGCTACCATGGCGATACTATGGGCTGCATGTCGCTATGTGACCCGGATAACGGTATGCATAAGTTCTTTAATGAATATATGCCCAAGCAATTTTGCTGGCGTGTGCCGATCGATGAATATGATTTCGCTGAATTTGATAATTTGCTGGAAGGAATTGGTAAAACTGTCGCTGGTGTGATTATTGAACCATTGGTGCAAGGAGCCGGAGGGTTTAAATTTCACTCGCCGGATGTACTGGCGGAAATTCATCGGATCACTAAAAAGCATGGAATTTTATTCATTGCCGATGAAATTATGACTGGTTTTGGCCGGTTGGGAAGTATGTTTGCATGCGATGAAGCCGCGATCGCGCCGGATATTATGTGCGTAGGAAAAGGGCTAACCGGCGGTGTTATGACCTTGGCTGCCGTTTGTGTTAAGAATGAAGTTTTTGAAGCATTTTTAGGTGATGATCTAAAAATGTCATTAATGAGCGGACCGACTTTTATGGCTAATCCGCTGGCATGTGCCGCCGCTAATGCATCACTGGATTTATTTGAATCTGAACCAAGATTGCAGCAGGTGGAGCGGATAGAGAAGCATTTGTATAATGAGCTTGGCAAATTGCGTGGTATGGATAAAGTTACTGATGTACGGGTGCAAGGCGCGCTGGGAGTAGTGCAGCTTGATACTAACTGGGATGAGATTTTCAAAATGCGTGCGGAATTTATAAAACTGGGTGTGTGGGTGCGGCCATTTGCCGATTGTGTATATCTTATGCCACCATTTACCATAAGCGAAGAGGAGTTGTTTAAGCTAACTAATGCCATCGAAAAGGTTATAAAATGAGCTGGAAGATATATATTTTGCAATGCGCAGATGATAGTTTTTATACAGGAATTACGACTGATTTAACGCGTCGTATAGCACAGCATGAAGCCGGGAAGGGCGCGCGTTATACCAAAGGCCGCGGACCGTTTAAGCTGGTTTATCAAGAAAAATCCAGCAATAGATCAGAAGCGTCAAAAAGGGAATTGGCGATAAAAGCATTATCTCGTGATGAAAAATGTTTACTCGTGTATAAGGCCTCTGCATAATATTTTTTGTAATTTCGTAAAGTGGTTAAGCCCCCTCTCCCCAAACAGGGAGAGGGAATCAGTCCGTGCGTAAAACCTCTTTATACAGAGGGTTTCCTATAAATTAATCGTCTATTCCAGGTAGAGACTCAAAACCAAAATTCTCAGCTCGCAATTGGTTAATATCAAGATCTGCAAATGAGATAGTTGAATTATTGCTTAGAGTTAAAACGGTTTCTTCGCCGAAGAAATCCTGACTAAGAGCTTCTCTAACTTCAAGCCATGAAGTAAAGCCATAATCGGAAATATCAACTACATCGTTAGTCACATCAAAGTTAAAGATTCTATCGTTTCCGGAGTTTTGTTCAAACACGAATGTGTCATCGCCTACTAAGTCGCCGATTCTTCCAGGTACTGTAGAAACACCACCATATAGGTTGTCATTGCCTGCGCCACCGATAATAGTATTGACACTATATAAGTTAAGGTTAGCTATGATGGTATCATCACCATCGCCACCATCCATTAGATTTACGCCGCTACCGCCATATAATGTATCATTTCCGCTGCCACCATACATATTGTCATTACCAACACCACCATGTAATATATCATTGCCGCTACCGCCGGATAGATAGTCATCGCCGCTGCCGCCAAATAGGGTATCATTACCATTTTCACCGTATAATGCATCATCACCATCACCAGAAAGCTCAAAATCACCATATAATATGTCGTCATCATCGCCGCCAAACAGATTATCATTGCCTGCGCCGCCATATAGTCTGTCATTGCCTGCGCCGCCATATAATGTGTCATTACCGACGCTGCCTACACCACCATTTGAATAACCACCGCGAGATTTATCATCATGGTCACCATATAAGATATCATCACCGTCATTGCCGTATAATGTATCATCGCCGCCGCCGCCATATAAAGCGTCATTACCATCGCCACCTTTTAAAATGTCATTACCGCGACCGCCATTAAGAACATCATTACCGTCGCCGCCTTTTAGATAATCATCGCCATCGCCACCGGAAATAAAATCGTCACCATCCTGACCTTTGATATAGTCATTGCCTTCGCTTCCAAAAAGAATGTCATCGCCTTTACCGCCGTCAATTTTATCATCACCACGGCCGCCATAAATTAAATCATTGCCTTTACCGCCATCGATTTCATCATCACCATTATCGCCGAAGATTGTATCATCACCTTTGCCGCCGTCAATTTTATCATCGCCGTCATCACCGAAGATTGTGTCATCGCCTTTGCCGCCGTCAATTTTATCATTGCCACCACGGCCGTGAATCTCATCATCACCGTCTTTGCCTTTGATTTTATCCTTTTTGTTTGTTCCTTTTATATATTCACTTTTGTCAGAACCTTTGATTTTTCTATCATCTGTGTCCATTATTATTGAATCAAAGAAATCCCGCGAAATATTACCATGCGCTTTTGCTCTTCTGATTTGTTCTATTGCGTCTATGTTTATATCGTCTAGTGCCATTTTTGTAGTCTCCTTTAAATATTTATTTGAGTGTTTTTAACTCGCTTGTCTAGTAATTAGAACTATATGTGTGCTGTATTAATGCCTAAATGAATGAATGTCAAGAAAAAATAACACATATCGCAAAATAAATGTTAAAAAATTAACCGGATCATAGTTTGGGATGTGGTAAAGTCTATTAAAATATTAATTTATTAGCAGCGCCTAAGAGTAATAGACGACTTTAATATGGTTGAGATTCCTTGCAGGAAAAGACTGGCAGAGAATACCCAGATAAATGTTTTTAGCAAAAATATGCCCTTAATACCGTTATATTCGGGGGAACCCTCCAGAATTTGCCAGGAGCTGGTGATAAAATCATAAGAATAATAGCTAATGGCGAAGCAGATAGGAAATAAAAATATTACAGTTGCGACCAGATTCACCACAGCTTTCCTCTTTTCGGTAAAATTATGGTACAAAACATCAACGCGGACATGTTTGTCATCGAGTAATGTATAACCGGCGGTGCTAAGAAAAATCACAGCATGCAGGGCAATCACCAGCTCTTGTTGCCATATAAGGTTGACGTTGAACAAATAACGGCTGACCACATTGCCAAACATTAATATCACCATAGCAAGTGTGAGCCAGGAAACAGCGCGTCCACAACGTAGATTAACCATATCAATATTAACGGCGATTTTACCTATGTCCATAGCTCGAATTTTTTAGAGGTTTGAATTTTATTATTAAAAGCGGCAGCAAGGTCATATCAGCGATAAGCGCCGCTATCATAGATAATCCCGTTAAAATACCAAAATATATTGTTGGCATAAAATTAGATAAAATCAGGATGGAGAAGCCCAGGGTTATAGTAGTACTGGTGTAATACATCGCTCTGCCGATGGTGAGATGCGAGCGTTTTGCTGCCGATTTGTAACTCTCATCCTTTTTAAATTCATTCAGAAATCTGTATATATAATGTATGGTGTTATCGACGGCTATGCCAATGCAGATCGCGGCAATCGTGATGGTCATTATATCAAGGGCGATGCCGAATATACCCATGATTCCCAGTATAAAAAAGGCTGAAAACACGTTTGGCACCATGGCTATGGCAGCCAGTTTCACATTTTTGAATAATATCGTGAACATGGCGAAAATGCTTAAAAACACAAACCCCAGAGTCATTATCTGCGATTTAAACAGGCTTTGCAGGAGATTGTTATACAAAACGAGCATACCGGTCAAATGTATCTGCTCTTGTTCCAGCTGCATCTCATCAACCAGATAATGATTAATTTGCTCGATTAATTCCTGGCGTTTGAGAGAGTAATCAGATTCAAAAACCCTGGTGCTGAAACGAATCTGATTGCCGTCATTTGATATATACGGCGTAAAAAGCATATCTTTTATCGAATCGGGTAGCTTTTTATAAAGCACTGACAGATAAAAATTATCCAGCTGTGTATCAGGCTCAAGCGATCGGATCATTTCTATGGCTGTATTGATAGATAGAACTTTCCCGGTCTGGCTTAAAGATTCGAGGTATTTATGAATTTTTTCCACATCTTCCAGCATAAAAACATTAAGCCAGTAGCTGGATGACATATCATTTTTGTCATTTTGCGGCATATCATCGGTAAAATCCTTCGGTGCATCAATTATTATATCAAGCGGAGTCGTCCCACCCAGCCTTTTATCAATCGTTTCCATACCCTGATAAATTTCAGTAGATTTTTTGTAGTAATCAATAAAACGGTTTTCAACAGTTAGATTAGCAATGCCAATGATGCTTATCACGAAGATTATACAAAAATACTTTAATATTTGTTTGTCATAGTTGATTGTAAGATTACTAAAAAATTCAGTAACCTTGGTCGTGATGTCGTTGAAATTATTGGGTTCTTTGCCTTTTTTTGTTAGTAATATAATGCAAGGAAATATCGTAAATGAATAAATCAAAGCGGTGACTATGCCAATCGTCATGATCCAGCCAAAATCCATAACCGGTTTAATACCGCTGGCCAACAAGGATATGAACGCAACAATTGTCGTGATAGCGGTATAAAAACAGGGCAGAAATATCTTTTGAATGGTGTTGGCTATGATTATTTTGTGTGACGCATTAGGGCTTGCCAGTGCCGTTTCGCGATAATTGACAATGATGTGGATGGTGATTGATAAGGTTATAATCAGGAGAATTGCAATAAAATTAGAAGATACAACCGTCACCGGCCAGCCGGCCATACTGACTATGCCGATTGTTGTTATGACAACCGCAGCGCAGTTCAGTAAAGGCAAAATAACCCATTCCTTGCAGCGAAAATAAACGGCTAAAAGCCCTATAATAAAAAGAATTATTACACCGCCGAAGACACGAATATCATTTTTGATGAAGCCAATGGAATCACTGGCGATCATGGGAATGCCACCTAAAAATAAATCGGCGTCGGACTTATATTTTCCAAGTATTGCCCTTATAGAAACTATATCATCACGTTGATGTTGCGAGATGATTTCCTTGTGCTCGTTAAAAGTTTTGCTGATTTGTTTTAACTCTGCTTTTTCATGATCAAATAACTTGCCCTCAGCCTGTTTTTCAATTAGATCGTTACGTTTGCTTCGCAAAGTCTCATAGATTAAATCCCGCTGAAAAAGAACAAGTATTGCAGTGGTTCTAGCATCCCCGCTGATAATTAAATTGGAATAAAGAGGGCTTGTTACAAGCTCTTCTTGTGCCATTTGCTTGTCGACGGATTTATTTTCAAGGGTGTTAATATTTTTGCGAAGTTCGGAAATCGGCACAGGTGGGCTGTTGATTAGCGGCACATCGAGCATAGTCGTCACCGATCCAACTCTTTTTAGCTTCCGTAAATCCTCTCTTAAATCTTTAATGGCGCCAAAAACCTTATCGCTAAACATTGCACCATTTGGAGTATAGGTTATAACCAAATATTCATCAGAGCCGTAACGTTCTGTAATTTCACGATAATATTTTAAGGAAGAATCATTTTCCAAAACCAGAGATTCAGCAGATGCGTCGAGCCTAAGATCTTTTGCAAAAAACCCCATAAATAAGATGATAAAGCCGATAATAGCTATGACCGGCTTTGGGTTTTCTAAAATGTATTTTTTGTAAAATTCCATTTATTAGTACTTCTCATTTAACACAAGGCGTTCTAAGAAAATTTATTAGTTCGTGGAAAACCAGTAGGTGGCAAGCGTCCGGCAGATCCGCGTTTGCCGATCCACGGGGTTAGATTTACCTCACTACGGATTTTTTTACCAAGCTGCCAGCTTAAACCTTCTTCAAGATTAAACGTTTTTGCATCGGAAAGCTCGCCCATTTTATATCGTTGCAAAGTAACGCCCTGACCTTTTTTCATGACAGGAAGCTCATCCATCCGGCATATCAGCATTTTTCTGTTTTGGCCAATTGTCGCAATATGGTTGCCATCGGCTGCTGCGCATATCAAAGCTTTGCTGCCTTCGGGAAGGTTAAGGATTTGTTTGCCGTTTTTGGTTTGGGCGATTATATCATTGGAATTGACGATAAATCCCTTGCCTTTGCTAGATGCAAGCAGCAATTTTTTACCCTCTTTATGGATAAATAAATTGACCGGTTTGGCATCCTGATCCATATCAACTATTAGATTTAGCGGCTCACCCTGGCCTTTTCCACCAGTAAAATTATGGCAAGCCACGGTGAAAAACTTACCGTCGGACGCAAATATTACAAGTTTGTCAGTCGTATAGGCTTTGATTATGAATTGTTCCTTGTCGCCTTCTTTATACTTCACCGATGAAAGATCGGCTCCATGGCCTTTTAAAGCTTTTATCCAGCCTTTTTGCGAGCAAAGAATTGTTATAGGTTCTTTTTCGACAAAAGCTTCGATCGAAATTACTTGGCCAACAGGGGCGTCGGCAAAGTCAGTTCTGCGTTTGCCCAGCTGTGTTTTATTGCCAAATTTTACCTTGATATCCTTGATCTGATCAGTAATTACAAGCCACCGTTTTTCCTCACTATCAAGCAACTCAAGCAATCCTGCTTTTTCCGCCGATAATTCGTCATGCTCACGTTTAATCTCAATCTCTTCCAACTTACGAAGAGAACGCAGGCGCATATTCAAAATCGCCTCAACCTGAATTTCGCTCAACTGCCATTTTTTCATCATAATGGCTTTTGCATTATCTTCATTACGAATAATGCGAATAACTTCGTCCAGATTCAAATAAGCGATCAAAAGTCCTTCAAGTATTTCCAAGCGATGATCAATTTTGCTCAAACGATACTGGCAACGGCGGACTAAAACTTCGTGTCTGTGATCCAAAAATGCTTGCAGAACCTCACGAAGCGAGAGAACTTTCGGTGAGCCATTTTTGTTGATTACGTTCATATTCAAGTTAACTCTAACCTCAAGGTCAGTTAGCTTAAACAGGGACTCCATCAGAGTTTCAGGGTTAACCTGTCTGTTTTTAGGATCAATAACCACTCTGATTTCTTCCGCCGATTCATCACGAATATTACCCAAAAGCGACAGCCTTTTTGCTTTGAATAAATCAGCGATTTTCTCAATTAATTTTGATTTTTGCACTTGATATGGAACTTCAGTGATTATTATTTGATACATTCCATGGCTTAGTTCCTCTTTTTCCCACTTCGCGCGAAGCCGAAATGAGCCGCGCCCGGTCTCATAGGCGCGGACGATATTTGCATGTGGTTCGATTATTGTTCCACCCGTTGGAAAGTCAGGGCCGGGGATGAACTCCGTCAGTTTTTCTATACCGGCATTGGGGTGTTTTATCAAATGCAGTAACGCATCACAAAGTTCCGAGGCGTTATGCGGAGGAATACTTGTGGCCATTCCCACCGCGATTCCTTCCGAGCCATTAGCCAAAAGATTAGGGAAATTTGCCGGCATAACAACAGGTTCTTCTTCGGAGCCGTCATATGTCGGGCGAAAATCAACCGTGTCGTAATTCATATCTTCCATAAGTGCGAGCGCAACTTCTGTCAGGCGCGCTTCGGTGTATCTCATCGCAGCTGCATTATCGCCGTCAATTGAGCCGAAATTGCCCTGGCCGTCAACCAGCGGATAGCGCACGGCGAAATCCTGCGCGAGGCGAACCATTGTGTCATAAACTGCGGTATCGCCATGTGGGTGGTATTTACCGATCACATCACCGACAACACGCGCACATTTTTTAAAGCCGGATTTCGGCTCTAATTTCAGCTGCATCATGGCATATAGCAAGCGTCTGTGAACCGGCTTCAAACCATCACGCACATCGGGCAAAGAGCGTGAAGTTATCGTTGAAAGCGCATAGGATAAATAGCGCTGCCCAAGTGCCTCACTGAAATCCACATCATATATATTGCCGTCTTGTTTGGTCATCTAGTTCCTTTATTAGTAATTACTTTCGTCATACTGCAACCCATCTTTCGTCATACTGCGGCTTGACCGCAGTATCCAAGGAAAACAAAAATCAACAAAATGCTGCTATTTTATTATATAAATCGTCCCAATGCGGATTGAATTTATATATCAAATCAAGCTTCCATTCACGCAGCCAGAATTTGAGTCTTTGCTCACGTTTTATCGCCGCTTCAGCATTATCATGAACTTCATAATATACCAACATATTTACATTATATTTTTCATAGAACTCACGCATAACGTCGTCTTTTTGTTTGTTTTGTCGTTAAAAATAACCTAAAAATACTCATGTACTTCGTGTACACTCCGTTTTTTAGAATATTTTTGCCTAAAAACAAATCAAAAATACTCGTTCTGCGTCAGTTCTATTTCGGTAAAACCTTTCACCACCTTGTTTTTATGCTCCCAGATTCTCTTGGGCAGGTTTGATGTCATGCCGGTGTATAAGGTGCCATTTTCCTGACTTGCTAAAATATATACGTAAAAATGTTTTTCCATGTTTTTTTATAATAGTATCCTTGGATACTGCGGTCAAGCCGCAGTATGACGATTTTGCGCAGTAGGATCCAAGGTTTTTAATAAACATTACATAGTGGCATTTTTACCAGAAAAAGCTTGTGGGGGGGGGGGGGGTTCGGTTATAAAGCTCACGAGGACAGATTTTTAATTAATGAGAAAGGATAAGTTTATGAGTAATGAGAAAGATTATAATGATATGCCGGAGTTGGTTGATGAGGGGAGAGTGGGGAAACGTTCAAGCTGTGTAGGTGAGCTACTTAGTGCTCAAAATGATTTAATTAACTCTCAAATTGATTTAGCTAGATGTGAAAATGACTTGCTAATATCAGGACAAGCCCCTAGTTATAATGTAGGAACTATATTTGGTACTCGACCGTCGGCAATAGAACCAACGCCTGCTGGTTATTCGCTACCTCCTAGCTATACACCTGATGGTTGGCCTTTGGACAATGATGGCCTGCTACCATCTTATGATGATATGCCGGGATTGACTAGTGAAAGGGAGCCTACAAGAAGCCCAACGGCCAATCCTTCCCCTTCTCCTACAGGGGAGCCAACAGGAAGCTCAACATATGTAGAAACATTCTCCCCAACGCCGGAATCAATTGCTGCTTCGACAAATAATCCAACTCTAGGTTCAACGGCTAGTCAGCAATCTACACAATCTTCAACGGGTGGATCAACAACATCATGGGCGGAATCTATATCTACGACTGGAATTCCGACATATGGCCCAACGCCTGTGCCTCTGGCTTCTTCCGGGAATACAATTGAGCCTGTAGGTGCCTCACAAGATGATGGAATTCAAGCGGCAACGATTGCTGGACTTACTACAGGAATATTTGCGGTTGGTGTATTAGCATGTGGCTTAAGAAAAATGTTTTCTAACAAGTCACCAGAGGCGAAATCTGAAGAGGGAGGACATCGCCGCGAAGGAAGACAAAATCGTCATCGCGAGACGGAAATGGGTAGAAGAGATGCTTCTGTTACGCATGAAAGAGGTGCACGTCATTAAGTATCCAGAAGGGTGAGTGGCATTTTTGTTAAAAACACCCCTCACCCCAACCCTCTCCCCAAACAGGGAGAGGGGGCGCCACCGCTTTACGCCATCTCCCGCATCAACTCCCCAAACCTCAGCCTCGCCGCGGGAAGTTTGGTATTATGCGGGGTGAAGATATATTTTTCGAGGAAATAGGCGCATATTTTCAAGCCGTTATTGATTTCCTCCACAGAAATATCCTCCTGCTCTTGGTTTAGAAAAAACTCCGGGATAGTAAATAATTTATTTTTATATGGCTCGCCAGCCGCCTCACTAACTGCCCGCCCTGATTTCGGTGATATATAGCGCAGGTTCTCAGTTGTGCCAGTTGCCGCACATTCGGATAAATCCAGACCAAATCCGCTATTAGTAAGGATTTCCACCTCTAACATTATATATACAGCCTGCCAATTGCCGTTGCTTTTTAGCAACTCGATTAAATGGATTAAATGCTGATAAAATTCAGGGGCAGCATCTCTTTCAGGCAGCGTATTTTCAATCATCGTACAAATCGAGCTAAGCGCGCTAAGGCGCCTCGGGCATGTTAGCAAAATTGCCGCGTTTGATTGTAATAATTCACAAGTAAAACTGCCCAGATTTTCCGATAGGCGGCTTTTCCAAGTCATTTCAACCAAGTTACCCGGTTGATATATTCCGCGGGATTTTTTGCCAAATGCACTGCGTACAAAGCCTTTATATAGGCCGTTTTGGGCTGTAAGCATGCAAGCGATGCCGGAAGACTCTCCATATTTTCTCAAGGATAATATTATCGCTTCATCATCGATTTGCATGGTAGTTTCTGGTTGCTAGTTTCTGGTTGCTAGTTTATTAAGCTATACTAGTAACTAATAACCAGCAACCAGAAACTAGCCTATGACTTATTCTAATTACGCATCACAAGTGTATTATATTACCAAAAAAGCCAGTGAAATTATCATGGAATTTTATTCCGGTAAAATCGAAGTGCTTATAAAAGAAGATGAATCGCCGGTTACTCCAGCCGATTTAGCGGCAAACAAATTTATCGTTGAGCAGTTAGCTGAGATGGCACCGGATATCCCTATCGTGTCCGAGGAAAATGATGCGGATGAAAATGCTAAAGCCGCCAAGGCAAAAATATTCTGGCTGGTTGACCCGCTGGATGGTACAAAGAGTTATATAAAAAAGACGGACGAATTCACCGTTAATATAGCGTTAATCGAAGGTGGCGTGCCTGTTGGTGGCGCAATATTTTTGCCGGCAAAAAATGTCGGCTATTTTACAGCAGAAGATGGCAATGCCTATAAGCAAGAGCAGGATGGCTTGCCGACCGAAATTCGAGTTAGGCCGGTGCCAGAAGATGGCCTGACCGTAATCGCTAGCCACTCGCACAGGGCGCCGGAAACAGATGAATTTATAGAGTCACTTCGCCTGGTCAAAGGAATAATATCTGCGGCAAGTTCAATGAAATTCTGCCTCGTAGCAGAAGGGGCGGCTGATATTTATCCGCGCTTTGGCCGCACGATGGAATGGGATATCGCTGCAGGACATGCTATTTTGAACGCCGCCGGTGGGCAGATTACAAAAATTGACGGTTCCGAAATGGAATATGGTAAAGAAGGGCTGGATAACCCTTATTTTATTGCAAAGGCGGCAGATGAAAATAGTTAGAAATCTTGAGCAGTTAAGGAAATTGGAGCAGAAAATTCATTTAGATGGGGAGACGATTGGATTTGTTCCGACTATGGGTGGTCTGCATGAGGGGCATTTGTCTTTGGTTGATGTAGCAAGAAAAAATGCGGATAAAGTGGTGGTAAGTATTTTTGTCAATCCGGCGCAATTTGCCCCGCATGAAGATTTTGATGAGTACCCAAGAACGGAGTCGGAAGATCTGGCTAAACTGGAGGCCAGGAGCGTTGATGTCGTTTATTTACCGATTCAGGAGGATACTTTTCCGGGTGATTTCGCAGTGAAAATTTCTGTCGGGGAAATCGGGCAGATTCTGGAGGGTGTAGCCAGGCCGCATTTTTTCGATGGGATTGCGCTTGTGGTCACAAAATTATTTATGCAAGTTAAGCCGGATGTGGCTGTGTTCGGAGAAAAAGATTTTCAGCAATTACATATCATCAAAAAATTGGTGCAGGATTTGTCTATGCCGGTGAAAATTCTTGGCGGCAAGTCGATTCGGGAGGAAGATGGGTTGGCTATGTCATCGCGCAATGTTTATTTGAAGGAAAAAAGATCGGTTGCCCCAGTATTATTTGAGGTTATACAGGAGGTTAGGGATAGGATTGTAACGGGGGATGCCGATGCGCTGGATTGGGGGCGGCGCGAGATTGTGGCGCGCGGTTTTGAGCGTGTGGATTATCTGGAGCTAAGGGATGGTGGGAGTTTGGAGCCGCTTGAAGTCATGGGTAAGCCAGCCAAGCTGATTGTAGCAGCTTATCTTGAAGGAGTGAGGTTGTTGGATAATATTGAGGTTGTAAACATTATTTGACCAAGCGCAATGAATAGCGTATAGTGCTTCCTAAACTCATTCCTACGTTGTTGTTCGGACTCGTCGCATTCACGTACTAATATGTACGCTAAAATGCTCCTCGCCTCAAACGCCTAGTAGTAATTAAATTTAGAAAATACTATATAGTCCCGGGCATGAAAAAAATATTTTTACTAACATTACTGCTAATTTTGCACCCTTTTAGTCAAATTCTGGCATCTGATGGCACGACGGTAATCCGGAATTATAAAATATACTGGAGCGGTATTCACATCGCTGATTTACAGGCAAAACTGGCACCTAACAGGTTGGATGCGGTAATTGAGTCTTATGGAATCGTCAGAAAACTCAGTAAATACCGCAGCAAAACCTACAGTGAATTTGACTATAATGGTTCGGATTATCAGCCAAAATCTTTTTATACGGAGTTCCAGCAGCGTAATGGCCGCAGAACAATAGATATAAAATATACAAAAACAGGAAAAATCCTGGAAGAATCGGTCAATCCGCCTGATAATAGATGGAAGCGCCCCGCCGTTGAAGATAGCTTAAAGGCAAAGACAGTTGATCCGCTGATTGCCGTTTTGCAGGCGCGCAAAAAAATTCGCGAAAGTCTTATAAGTGGAGAGGATAAATTCAGTTTTAATATGTATGACGGCCGAAGGTTATCCAGACTCGATTTTAATATTGAAGGACGAAGTAATAGAGAAATCGATGGAATTGACTATCCCGTGGTAAAAGTTACTTTCAAACGTAAGCCAATATCAGGTTAT
>JAJRPW010000067.1 GCA_024280585.1 Alphaproteobacteria bacterium | reverse complement strand
ATTTCATCCAGATATCCTTTTACTCCGGCATAAATCACGATAACCTGCTCTTCAACAACCAACGGAGAGTATTGAGGCTGCTTTAGAAGCTCAGTCAACCTCGCTCCACGTGCTAACATTTTTTGCGTGGATGCATCTAAATCCGAACCAAACTGGGCAAAAGCCTCCATTTCACGGAACTGCGCCAGTTCCAGCTTAACTGAACCGGAAACTTGTTTCATGGCCTTAATCTGCGCGGCAGAACCAACACGGGATACCGATAAACCAACATTAACCGCGGGACGAATTCCTTTATAGAACAGGTCGGTTTCCAAAAATATCTGCCCGTCTGTAATAGAAATGACGTTGGTCGGAATATAGGCCGATACGTCACCTGCTTGTGTTTCAATGATAGGAAGTGCTGTAAGCGAGCCAGCACCGGCATCGTCAGACATCTTTGCTGCTCTTTCCAACAAGCGAGAATGTAAATAAAATACATCACCTGGAAATGCTTCACGGCCAGGAGGACGACGAAGCAGCAATGACATTTGGCGATATGCCACAGCATGCTTGGATAAATCATCGTATACAATCAGCGCGTGCATAGCATTATCGCGGAAATATTCGCCCAGCGTGCAACCAGTATATGGCGCAAGATATTGTAATGGTGCCGGGTCGGACGCCGTCGCGGCCACAACTATTGAATATTCCATAGCTCCGGTTTCTTCCAGTTTTTTAACCACTTTTGCAACGGTCGAACGTTTTTGACCAATACAAACATATATACAGTAAAGCTTTTTGTTTTCATCACCTGATTTATGATTTGGCTTCTGGTTAATAATAGTATCAACCGCCACAGCCGTTTTTCCAGTCTGGCGGTCACCAATAATAAGCTCACGCTGACCACGTCCAATCGGAATCAAAGCATCAATGGCCTTAATACCGGTTTGCACTGGCTCATGCACCGACTTACGAGAAATGATACCAGGAGCCTTAACTTCAATACGGCGTTTTTCTTTGCCTTCAATTGGACCTTTGCCGTCAATTGGATTACCAAGGCCATCAACCACGCGGCCAAGCAAGCCTTTGCCTACCGTGACCTCAACAATTTTACCCGTACGTTTTACTGTACTGCCTTCCTTTACACCACGGTCTTCACCGAATAAAACGATACCGACATTATCAGCCTCAAGGTTTAATACCATTCCTTGCAAACCGCCGTCAAATTCTACCATCTCACCGGCCTGTGCGTCATCTAACCCATACACCACTGCGATACCATCCTTCACCGTGATAACCTGGCCAACCTCACTCAGCTCAGCCTCGCTATCGAAGCCTTCTATTTGCTTCTTTAAAATCTCAGAAATTTCTGCCGCTCGAATATCCATAAAAATTCTCCTAAAAACTTGCTATTGCATTTTTGCTTAGCCATTGTAATTTACTTAATTTTCCAGAAATTGACGCATCAACCATTCTGGAGCCGATTTTTACTATAAGCCCGCCAATGATTGAATCATCAACCTGGGCTGAAACTTTTACTTTTTTACCCAAAGACTTGCCCAAAGAAGCCTCTATATCAGATATTTGCTTACCGAGCAACGCTGTTGCTGACGTAACATTTGCCACTATCTGCCCTTTATGTTCGTTTAAAAGCAAGGAATAGTTTCTTATAACTGCATTTAAAATTATAGCCCTTGAATTAGCTGCCAGGATTTTCAAGAATCTCCTGGTTAAATCACAACATTTGGTTTTTTTCGCTATAGCATCAAGCGCATTTGCCCTCGATTCTTTTGCTATAACCGGGTTTTTAAGCAGATTGTTAAACTCCGCTGATTCCGAAATAATGCCGGCAAGCACGTTCAAATCGCTATAAACCCTCTCTAGGGCGCTCTTGGTTTTTGCTAAATCGAATAATGCTTTTGCGTAACGTTTTGCCAGTGCTGAATTTGACATTTTTTATATTATTCCCTAGAATTTTTACTTGCAACTAATAGCCACCCTAAGCTATTGCGGGTGATATTTAGCATAAGCTTCTGGCTCTTGCAAGGGGTAAAGTGATGCTTTTTTGATTATTTTGATTTTTGCAGAAGTTTACATACTAAATGCAACGATCGGGGGTCAACCAAAACTATACGGATCGATATCTACCTTAACCCGGACATTACTGGGTATTTTTACGGCTGATAAGAGAGATTTAACCCATTTTTGGATGTTTATGTTACGCGGTGAGCGCAGCAAAATGCGATAACGATAATTCCCGCGCAGTAAATAAATTGGCGCAGGAACTGGGCCAAGCAGCCGTACATCCTGATTAGCCGGAGCCGTCCGTGCGATATCCTTGGCGGTTTTTATTACATTTGCTTCAACCGGACCTGAGATTATAATCCCGGCTAACCTTGAGTATGGCGGCATGTTGGAAAGCTTGCGACTGTGCGCCTCCATATCTATAAACGCATCGCGATCACCCGATGCCAAAGCCTGGATAACCGAGTTTTCCGGCATATAGCTTTGGATTATAACCGTTCCCTTTTCTTTCTCACGGCCAGCGCGTCCTGAAACCTGATGCAATAGCTGGTAACAACGTTCTGCCGCTCGCAAATCACCGCCAGCCAGCCCTAAATCTGCATCAATAATCCCAACCAGTGTTAGATTGGGAAAGTGATGGCCTTTCGCCAGAATTTGAGTGCCTATTATTACGTCCACTTCACCATTGGTTATTTGATCGACCGCCGTCGCTGCCTCATCGGCATTTGCTATATTATCACTGGTCATTAGGGATATTTTTGCATCTGGAAAATTCTTTGAAACCTCCTCTGCTATTCGCTCAACTCCAGGACCACAGGAAACCAGACTATCTTCCTTCTCGCATTTAGGACAGGTCTTAGGAATGCCATGGCGATAACCGCAATGGTGACAGGTTAGGCGGCTTGGATTCCTATGCTCAACCAGCCATGCCGAACAATCCGGGCAACAAAAACGATGCCCACAAGACTGACAGAGTGTCAAGGGGGCGTATCCGCGCCGATTTAGAAATAATATAGATTGTTTTGACCTATTTATATTACTTGCGAGGGCGCTTCTTAGCGATGGTGACAGCCATGTCCGTTTATTCACCGACTCTTTGCGCATATCAACTATTTTTATATCAGGCATAACCGCCCCGCCATGTCGTGACGGCAATTTTAATTCGTCATATTTGCCAGACTTTACATTCTCAACGGTTTCTATAGACGGCGTTGCCGAGGCTAGAATTATCGGTATTTTCTCCAGATGTGCTCTAACAACGGCCATATCCCGCGCTTGGTATATCACGCCTTCTTCTTGTTTATATGACGCGTCATGTTCTTCGTCCACTACTATTAATTTCAGGTTCTTATAGGGTAGAAATAAGGCTGATCTTGCGCCAATAACCAGCCGCGCTGTGCCGTTTTGAATCTGGCGATAGTTATTTTCGCGCTGCTTAGCTGTTATATTAGAATGCCAAACGACCGGCTCAAAGCCAAAACGCTTCTTAAATCTTGCCACGAGCTGGTTGGTTAGGATTATTTCAGGTAGCATTATCAGAACCTGCGCACCATCCTCTGCAAAAGCCTGCTCCACCGCCTCGAAATATACTTCCGTTTTGCCTGAGCCAGTTACCCCATCCAATAATGTTGCGCTGTATTTCTCTGATTTTACTTTGCCTATCAAGTTTTCCGCCGCCTCTGCCTGATATGGCGATAAATCAACATGAGTAGCAGCCAGGGCAGGGGGGTGATATGTTTTTTCCACCTCGATTTTTTTTAAGCCGCCTTTATCTATAAGGCTTTTTATCACTGCTTTTGTTGCGCCGGATTTTTCCTGGATTTTTGCTATCGTTAGGATTTGTTCACAGCTAAGCGCATCTATCACTTTCTGCCGCGCGGAGGTTATCTTAACATCGCCAATTCCGGCTAATTTATAGGCGGTAACCGGTTTTTCCGGCTCTAATGCTTTGGCTATGCTCATCGACATTTTCAGGACAGTTCCGGCCGGTGCCAGATTATAACTGGCTGTCCAGTCTATTAGTTTTCGCAAGGGTTCCTGCATTGGCGGAATGTCTATACGGCGAAAAATATCCTTTATTCTTGGCGATTCATCCTTTGATTCCCCCCAGACAACAGCCTTAACCCGGCGGCTGCCAAGCGGAACTTCAACAAAATCACCGACGGACACTTGCATCCCATCGGGAATCGAATACGAAAAAGCGCTTGGTAAAAATAATGGAATCAGGATTTTTACTTGTTTTTTGGTCATTGGCGCAGCTTATTTGCCAAGGCCGTATTTAGCAAGTTTAGTTTTTGGGTTTTTATCTGGAGTACTCTTTAGCAGAGTCATTCGTAACAGCAGTTGCGTGATTTCCAGCTGGAGGAGTATCATCACTTCCTGCTAAGTTATCATTACCGCGCCCGGCTGAAGTTCTTCCAAAATCCTTCTCGCCAAGGGAATAAAGGCAGTCTTTATAACCCTGAAGAAGGCTTTCTCTTTGAGTATCTGCAATAATATTGGCCCCGCCTGCCACCAAAAACAAGGCTTTCGCCGCAAGATTCAGGCCAGTGGTTCCCAGCAGCAATGCACCACTTACCAACGCAATGGCTCTAGCAGGTCTAGCATAATCGCGATAAGCATTATCAACAAACTTAGGATATAAATTATCTGATCCCGGCCTAACGTCATGGCCATCTTTTCTTATTTTAGCAATTGCCTGATCCGCTCGATCAACCACGGGACCCACCTCGTCCCGCTCTCTCTTTAGTGTAGCAAAAGAACATATAGCGGTAAGAAGCCCGAAAACCGGTAATCCTATAGAAAGGATCTGATCAGAATCGCTGTCGTGAGGGCTGTCACCATTGGGTGTATTCATCTTATGTATCGTTGTATATGCTAGGTAAGTTGCCAGAGTAAGGCTGGCATAAAGTACGAATTCTGCCCTGTCAGCTGCGCTTAGCTTCGTCGACACAAATTCTTTCCTATTTTGTACTTCATCAAACAGCGTTTTTGGGAAAGCCTTTTCTAAGCTCATTATAATTCTCCTTATCATTTAGTCATTGGCACAGCTTATTTGCCAAGTCCGCATTTAGCAAGTTTTTATTTTATCTGGCGTGCCCTTCGAACTGAACCTACCCCACACTGACCTGTCAACCACCATACTTTCTTGTCATAATAACTAGGCACTGTTAGCTAATTCGCTATAGCAAATTAGCTAACAGTGCCTACTCCTTAGGTTAAAATCCTTGTATAGGATTTGTCCGCTAAAGTATAGCCAGGTCACTACGTGTGTAGCGACAAGACCGCAGCACGACAACGTTCGGCAAAGATATGGAATTGGTATCACTCTTCGTTTTCATCATCTATTTCTATGGCTGGCATATCAGAGACATCGCAATCTTTTTTGGAATCTTTGCAGCAATTATTGGAAAGATACTTAATCAGCTTCTTAACCCTTTTATATTTAACGAAATAATAAATGGTGCGTCCCTCTCTTCGTGAGCCTATAAGCTTTGCATCAGCAAGATTGCTTAGGTGAAATGATAATGTTGCTCCGGGGATGTCCAGTTCTTTGCCTATTTCTCCGGCAGGGATTCCGTCTTCTCCTTTGCCCATAAGCAGGTTATAGATAGCTAACCTTGAATCATGCCCCAAGGCTATGAATGACTTTACCACGTTTGATGTTTTCATATTTCTATTCTTCTAATAATTTATTGTTGACTTGTAAAATTATATATTATATAAGGCGTCTGTCTACTTTTCTATTATTATAGAATGGTAGAATTGAATTATACATATATTATAGTGTATTGTAAACAAAATAGGAGTTAAACATGCTAAAGAAAATAGTTTTTACGGGTCTTGTAGCTGCATCAATAAGCAATACAGCCTTTGCCGGGGAGCAAATAAGAGCTGCGGGATCATCAACGGTATATCCATTCGTAACGGTAGCTGCTGAAGAATTTGGTAGAAACACCAAGTTTAAAACCCCGATAATAGAATCAACGGGCACAGGCGGCGGGTTTAAGTTATTCTGCGCCGGAGCTGGTTCCGATACACCTGACCTTTCCAATGCATCGCGTGCCATTAAGAAAAGTGAAGAGGAGCTTTGCGCTAAAAACGGTGTTAAAGGTATAACAGAGATTAAGATTGGTTATGACGGCATTGTAATTGCAAATGCAGTTGGCTCAAAAAAATTCAACCTTACCAAAAAGCAGCTATTCCTTGCGTTGGCTCGGAAAATTCCGGTTGTCGGAAAATTGGTTAAGAATACAAACAAGAAATGGAGTGATATAGATTCGAAGCTTCCGGCTAAGAAGATTGAAGTTTACGGCCCACCGCCAACATCGGGCACAAGAGATGCATTCGTAGAATTGGTAATGCAGAAAGCTTGTGTAAATTTGCCTGAATTCAAATCTGAATATCCAAACAAGAAAAGCCGCAAGAAAGCCTGTCATGTATTGCGTGAAGATGGCGCTTTTATTGAAGCTGGCGAGAACGATAATTTGATTGTTCAAAAACTAAAGAATAATCCTGATGCGCTTGGGATATTCGGCTTTAGCTTTTTGGATCAAAATGCATCATCGGTACAAGGCAGCAGCATTGACGGTGTGCAGCCGACATTTGAAAATATCTCAAGTGGTAAATATCCGGTGTCACGCCCATTATTTGTTTACCTGAAAGATTCGCATGTTAGCAAAACTCCTGGCCTTGGCAAATTTGTACGTGAACTGGTGAGCGATAATGCTATCGGTGAAGATGGATACTTAATCGAAAAGGGCTTGATTCCACTTAAACAAAGTGAATTAAGCGCAATTCAAAAAACTATAAACAAAAAATAACCTCTTATAAAAAGGAATAAAACTATGAAAAAATTATTATGTACAACGGCAATGGTTATAGCAATGACAGCATCGGGCGCATTTGCAAATGATGCAGATTTTGCTAAAGAATTACAAGCTATGAAGACTCAGTTAAAAGTCCAACAGCAAATGATTGAAAAACTGGAAGCCAGGCTTGGGGCAAAAATAAAGAAGCAGGAGAAGGATATAGCCAAGCTAAAATCTGCACCTGACAGCGGGATCAAAGGTGGTGTCAAAATCACAATGAAGCCATCGCCGAAAATTGAATCAACCGATGGCAAATACTCATTCCAACCGTTTGGCCGTATCCATGCTGATTATGCAGTCTTTGATGATGATAAAAACGATCACCCTGATGGCGCGACTTTCCGTAGAATGCGCTTGGGATTTAAGGGCAAATTTGATAACGATGTCCACTATAAGGCCGAACTGGATTTTGGTAATAAAGGCGCAAATGATAGCGCTTCTTTCAAGGATGTTTATTTAGCCTATACCGGTCTTGAGCATGCCAATATTAAAGTTGGTAATTTCAAACCAGCTTATGGCTTAGAGGAGTTAACCAGTTCAAACTACATAACTTTTATTGAACGCTCACTTCCAACCGGCTCTTTTGCAACGAGTGAGATTATAGGCCTGCAAGCATATGATGGTGGTGATAATTATTCCTGGGCTGTTGGAGTACATAACGATAAATCAACGGTAAAAAGCACTGATGATGAAGCAAAATCAGTTGTAGCTCGTGCAACATTTGCACCAATCGCTTCAAGCGGCAAAACATTGCATTTTGGTGTGTCACAAGCCTATCGAGTGCCTGATAGCGCAAGCGATTCAGTTGCATTTGATACACAGGCGGAAAATTCCATACAGCGTTTGGAATCCGCTGAAACTGGAACTATATCGGGTGTTGATAGTATTCACCTGACGGGCTTAGAGGCGGCCGGAGTATATGGCCCATTCTCACTGCAAGGTGAGTATTTTAGAAATTCAATTGATCGTGAAACCGCTGATGATATTACTATTGGCGGTTGGTATACGCAAGCTTCTTACTTTATCACAGGCGAATCACGCCCATATAAAGCCAAAAGCGGAACATTTGGCCGGGTTAAGCCTAAGAACAACTTTAGCCTGAAAGATGGTGGTTGGGGTGCATGGGAATTAGCTGCACGTTATAGCAATATTGATCTGAACGATGGCGTGATTGCTGGCGGTGAAGTTGACGATATTACACTAGGTGTGAACTGGTATTTAACGCCAAATGCTAGATTAATGGCCAACTACATAATGGTTGATACCGATAGCGTTGCACCATCGGGCAGCAATGTTTCGGCTGATGATGATCCTAATATGTTCTTAGTCAGAGCCGCCATT
Source organism: Alphaproteobacteria bacterium (assembly GCA_024280585.1). Taxonomy (GTDB): domain Bacteria; phylum Pseudomonadota; class Alphaproteobacteria; order Rickettsiales; family UBA6187; genus JAJRPW01. Next base: position 952 of record JAJRPW010000067.1, on the reverse strand, counting down.
GATTTTTAATATAATGATTATCCGTTTGCCGCCTCTTTTTAAGAGGGGGCTTTATAGGTTTACCGAAGCTATGACTACAGATTCAATATTTACTAATGATGCAACCAACGCAAGAGTCCGTATAGAAAAATGGGCGAAGAGGCTGCTGTTTGTCTCGGCGAGTATTTCCATAGCTATAACGGGGTTAATCATCCTGTCGGTACTTTTTGAATCCATACAATTTTTTGCAAAAGTTCCAATAAGCGACTTTCTTTTTGGTACTTCGTGGAGTCCACAAACTGCCCTTCGAGCAGATCAGGCGGGAAGTTCCGGTTCATTCGGCGCAATTCCTGTATTTATGGGAACGCTGCTTATAACATTTGTTGCGATGTTTGTTGCAACACCGCTCGGTTTGTATGCGGCTATATTCTTATCCGAATTTGCATCTCGAAGCTTTAGAGCAAAAGTTAAGCCTATCTTGGAGATATTGGCTGGCATTCCAACAGTCGTTTACGGATACTTTGCCGTTGTAACCATCGCCCCTGCAATTCGTGGATTCGGCCAATCTATCGGGCTGGATATTGCATCCGAGAGTGCGCTGACAGCAGGCTTGGTCATGGGAATATGGCACTGCCGATAATTGTGATTGCGACAAGAACATCCATACGTGCGATTCCGCAGTCTATAAGGGATGGAGCAGCAGCACTTGGTGCATCGAAAGTGCAAACAACCCTGCACCATGTTTTACCACTGGCTATGCCTGGAATTATGACCGGAACAATCTTGAGTATATCAAGGGTGCTAGGTGAAACCGCGCCGCTGCTCATGATTGGTATGGTGGCATTTATCGTTGATATTCCGCAAGGGTTCTTGGATGCATCAACTGCAATGCCAGTGCAGATATATCTATGGGCAGACAGCCCTGAAATGGGTTTTGCCGAGAAAACATCGGCAGCGATAATGGTGCTGTTAT
>JAJRPW010000066.1 GCA_024280585.1 Alphaproteobacteria bacterium | reverse complement strand
GGATAATTGTTTTGACTCACTTTTTCGTTAAGATTCTGAGTCATTCCAGCGAAGGCTGGAATCTAGTCCTAAATATAATATATACAAGAAAAACAAATTCTTAACAGTGGTAATTGTGATTTTTGTACTAGATTCCAGCCTTCGCTGGAATGACTCAGAATCTTAACGAAAAAGTTAGTTAAAACTTGTCGCTAAAGGTAAGTATTTTACTCGCTCCGCAATTCCTCAGCCAGCAAAAACGCTAATTCTGTGCTTTGTGTAGCGTTTAATCTCGGGTCGCAATGTGTGTGGTAGCGGTCTTTCAGGTTAACTTCTGAAATTGCTTGCGCGCCGCCGACGCATTCCGTGACATTTTGGCCGGTCATTTCGATATGAATGCCGCCCGCGTAAGTTCCTTCGGCTTTATGGATGTCAAAAACGCTTTTAACTTCGGATAAAATCTTGTTAAATGGTCGAGTTTTATAGCCATTTGGCGATTTTATCGTATTGCCATGCATCGGGTCGGATGACCAAATAACGTTACGTCCTTCCTTTTTGACTGCTCTAACCAATGGGGGAAGCATTTTTTCGATTTTATCAGCGCCCATACGAGTTATAAGAGTTAATCTGCCCGGAATGTTATCCGGATTTAGGGCGTCAATCAGGCGGATTAAGTCGTCTTTTTGCATGGAGGGGCCGACTTTCATGCCAATTGGGTTGGCGATTCCGCGCATGAATTCGATATGTGCCTCATCCAGTGAGCGTGTTCTGTCGCCAATCCAGAGCATATGGGCGGAGCAATTGTAGTATTTTTCCGTCTCTTCGTCGAAGCGGGTTAGTGCCTGTTCGTAATTTAATAGTAATCCTTCATGTGAAGTAAAGAACTCAGCCTCTTGAATTTCATTGATATTTTCAAGGTTAAGCCCGAGCGCTTCCATGAATGAAAGGCTTTCATTGATTCGATCTACCAGGTTTTTGAATAATTTACCCTGTGATGATTGTGAGGCGAATTCCTGGTTCCATTTATTGACATTACGCAGCGATGCATAGCCGCCTTTCGCCAATGAACGCAAGTAGTTTAGTGTTGCAATTGACTGGTCATAGGCCTGAATCAGGCGTTTTGGGTCGGGAATTCGGGCTTCTTCCGTGAATTCGATGCCGTTTACCATATCTCCGCGGTAGCTGGGCAGGTTTACACCATCTATTTCCTCAAGGTCGGCAGAGCGTGGTTTGGCGAATTGACCGGCGATTCGGCCGACTTTCACGACAGGTTTTCCGGCGCCATACATTAAAGCGACAGTCATTTGTAACATTACGCGGAAATATTTTTTTAAGTTTTCATCGCTAAATTCAGCGAAGCTTTCGGCGCAGTCGCCTCCTTGTAATAAAAAAGCCTCGCCATTGGCTACTTTTGCCAGTTGTTTATTCAGCTCAATTATCTCGCTCGGCTGGACGAGTGGGGCTTTTTTACTAAGTTCTGCCTCAACATCCTTCACCTCTTTTGCCTTTGGGTAATTTGGCTGCTGTTTTACAGGCAACGCTCTCCAGGAGTTAATTTTCCATTTATTTGTAGTTTTTGCTTTACTAGTCATAAAACCTCGTTAGTTTATTTAGCCATACATATCTAATACTTTAACAAGTAAATATAAAGGTTTTTTATATAAAATGGCTAAGAAAAACATTATAGCATACCAAGGAGTCGCCGGTGCACACTCGGATATGGCTTGCAGGCAGGCTTATCCGTATATGGACACAATTGCGTTTCATTCGTTTTCGGAGGCGATGCAGGCGGTTGAGAATGATGAGGCGGAATTATGCATGATTCCGATTGAAAACACCAGGGCAGGGCGGGTTGCGGAGATTCATAATCTATTGCCGATGACTAAATTATGCATTGTTGGCGAGTATTTTCAGCGGATTGAGCATTGCTTGCTTGCGCCAAAAGGGGCTAAAATTGCCGATGTAACGGAGGTTTATTCACATCCGCAGGCGTTGATGCAATGTGAAGAAAACCTAAAAAAACTGGAGGGCGTGAAGCAATTTGATTATGCAAATACGGCTTTGGCGGCGGAATTTGTTGCCAAAGAGGATGACAAAAGTAAGGCGGCATTAGCATCAAAGCTTGCTGCGGAGCTTTATGGCTTGGAGGTTTTGCAGGAAAATTTTGAGGATCATGACGATAATACGACGATTTTTGTGGCCATGTCAAAAGAGCCGCTTGATCCGTCTTTGAAGGATGGGAGGGTAATTACGAGTCTGCTTTTTACTGCGCGAAATATTCCGGCTGCGTTGTATAAATCGCTCGGTGGATTTGCCACGAATCATGTGAATATGCTGAAAGTTGAGAGTTATATTCCCGGTGGAACATCGAAAACTGCACAATTCTTCATTAGCTTTGAGGGGCATCCGGAAGAAAGGAATGTCCAGCTTGCGATCGAGGAGTTAGGTTTTTTCTGTCAGAAAGTCAAGGTGTTAGGGGTTTATCTCGCGGATGAAAAGCGGTTTATGTAGGGATTTTTTCTAGAAATATTCCAATTTTTTCAGCATCTTCATTTTTGATTATTTGGTAGAAGCGAGCTATCTCTTCAAGTAATACATTAAGAGGGGGCGGTAGTTTTTTATCATTAATATCAGTGCCTTGCATGAGTTTATTAATCTTGTCAATGCGGTATTCGGTCACGCTTTTAAACCCAGATCCAGCATAATCCTGATTGCTTGTTGTGGAAAGCATCGTTGTTGCGATGGTGTTCGGCAGTATTTTTGTTGCGAAAATGGAGTAATCCGCCCCTTCAACACAAGGTTCATCTGCTAAATCTATTTCCTTAATTTTGTCCACAAATCTATCTATAGCTGGGATCAGCGCCTTTTTGTTATAAAAGAAAATGTCGCGCCAGATTATTGGATTGGAATTTTTCAATCTGGTAAAGGCTTGAAATTCCTCACTTAAGCAGTCGGATAATTCAATTTTATCGCCTAATTCTGCCAAAGTTGCCATATAACAGAAAATTACAAATTGTGGTAAATGTGACACTTGTGCGTAGATTTCATCGTGTTTTGCGGCGGATATTATTTCGATATAGCTTCCGCATTTTTGCCAGAATTCGGATATTTTTGCGGTGGCTTCATCGCTGGTGAATTCGGTTGGGGTGAGAATGCATCTTTTGCCGTCGAAAAGTTCAGAAAATCCAGCTTCTACGCCAGATTCTGCGGTTCCTGCGATAGGGTGAGCCGGGACGAATTGAGATTGTTGCTCTTCGGCTAAATGCGCTGAAACCATTGCAATTGCGGCGATTTTTACCGACCCGACATCGGTTATAATAGCTCCATCTTTCAAATACGGAGCTATTTCTTTGGCAATTTGGCTATATGCCCCAATCGGTGTGCATATAATGACCAAATCGCTAGTGGATACCGCCTCTTTAGCTGTTTTTGCAGTTTGATCAATTATACCAAGTTCCAGTGCTTTTTCGGTTACTTCGCCTGGATTGTTATAGCCAATCACGCATTCAGCTATGCCGGCATCCCTGATTTTCCGGGCGATTGAGCTGCCGATTAAGCCAAGTCCGATGATGGTTATATTCTGAAATAATGGTGTCGTCATATTTTTTACGTAATAATTAATTTTTGCGATACTATAAAGTTTACATAACAAACGCAAGCCTGTATAATTGAGAGCTTCTATACAAGAGGAATTTTTATGCGAAATATATCATTACAAAGAGGGTTTTCCCTGGTTGAGTTGTCGATTTCCCTTGTGATTATGGGGCTGATTGTCGCCGGAATTGTGGGTGGTGCAACTTTGATCAATAACGCTGAATTGAAAGGAATATTGAGCGAGGCCAATGAGTTAAAGGGGGCGATCAAGCAGTTTGAACTGGTTTATGATGGTTTGCCGGGCGATCTTGATGGTGAAACTGACTTCAGCTGGGATATTGCAGGCGATGCGGGCGCAACGACGAGTGATGGTGATAATGATGGATTTATAGATGTTGAAACCAGCGAAGAGCCTTTTATGGCGATTTATCAGCTGCAAAAAGCGGATTTACTCGGCGGTGAATTTACTGGGCTTTGGGGGGGTGGCTTTGCGATTTCCGCGGCGGGTGCCGTTGGAAATATAAGTGAGTCAAAATCAGGCAGAGGCGGAGTTTCAGCCTATATAAAATGCTGTAGCGGAACGGATTATGCGAGAACTGCAAGCTACAATAATCATGTGACATTTTTTAGCATATACGACTCAAATAATGATTATAGAGGCGGCGCGGTTAGTCCAATCGAGGCTTATAATATTGACAAAAAAGTTGATGATGGTATCCCCGACTTTGGCTTGGTGACGGGCAGTGCCGGCTGGAGTGGTGCGGCTTATTTAGCCTCAACTTGTTATTCGGGAACGGGAAATTTATCTACCTATGACAGCGCAGTTGTGGCTAATAAAGATGAGCCGAATTGTCAGATAAATTTTGCATATGATTGGGATTTTTAATGTTTACAGGAATTATTACGGATATCGGGAAAGTTAAATTTATCGAGAAAAATGAGGGATTAAAACTAACAATTTCAACCCGATACGATATGGATACGGTTGATATTGGCGCGTCAATCGCTTGCTCGGGCGTGTGTCTGACCGTCGTTGAAAAAGGGGTGGATTGGTTTTTAGCGGATGTTTCATGTGAAACAATATCCCGCACCAATGTTGGTGATTGGCAGGTTGGCTCGGAAATAAATCTTGAGAGGCCTTTAAAAGTTGGTGATGAGCTTGGCGGGCATATAATTTCCGGGCATGTTGATGGTCTGGCTGAAGTGGTTTCGATCGAACCTATCGACGAGTCTTATAAAATTACTTTCAAAGTTCCGGATAATTTAAAGCAGTTTATCGCGGCAAAAGGTTCCGTCGCGCTGAACGGAATTTCATTGACCGTGAACGATGTGGGCGATGATGAATTTAATGTGAATATAATTCCACATACATGGAAAGAGACTAATTTCAGTAGGTTAAAGGATGGTTTTAAAGTAAACCTTGAAATTGATGTGCTGGCACGTTATGTTGCGCGGATGAATGAAGTGGGGGTGTAATGACAAATTTTTTATCATCAATAGAAGACATAATTGCCGATGCAGAGAATGGCAAAATGTTCATTCTGGTTGATGATGAAAATCGAGAAAATGAGGGTGATTTAATAATTCCGGCGGAAATGGCGGATGATAAAGCGATTAATTTTATGGCGAAATATGGTCGTGGGTTGATTTGCCTGTCGCTAACCAAAGGTCGGGTCGAAGAATTGGGGTTGCCGCCGATGGCGCGGCATAATAGCTGTCGTCACCAAACTGCTTTTACGGTTTCAATTGAGGCGCGTGAGGGTGTGACAACGGGGATTTCTGCAGCAGACAGGGCCAAAACAATTTCTGTCGCGATAAATGAGCAAATGACCTCGGAGGGTATTGTTTCGCCAGGGCATGTTTTTCCGCTAGAGGCGAGGGAAGGCGGGGTTTTGGTGCGCGCGGGGCATACTGAAGCGGCAGTTGATATTGCAAAATTAGCTGGGTTAAAACCGGCGGGTGTTATTTGTGAAATAATGAACGATGATGGCACGATGGCACGCTTGCCGGATTTAGTGGAATTTGCCAAAGAGCATGACCTGAAAATCGCTACAATTGCTGATTTGATCGCCTATCGAAGGCGGCATGATAAGCTCGTTCAGCGCCAGTTTGAGGCAAAGATAGATAGCTGTTATGGCGGTGAATTCGACATTTCCGTCTATATAAATAAGATTGAATATTCCGAGCATATTGTTTTGACTAAGGGCGATATAAGTGGGGATGAACCGGTTTTGGTACGGATGCATAGCTTAAATGTTTTAAATGATGTGCTGGGTGATATTTTTGACGCTAAAAACGGCGAGTTGCAACGCTCTATGGAGATTATTTCGAAAGAAGGGCGTGGAGTTGTGGTTTTGCTGCGCGAGCCAAATAAAAACAGCGTTTCGGATGTAATAAATAAACGTTCTGGCGGTGGGTCTAAAAATAATATCCTGCGTGATTATGGCATTGGCGCGCAGATTTTGCTCGATCTGGGCTTAAAAAATATCAAACTTCTTACCAACTCCGATCGCTCCATTATCGGCCTTGACGGCTATGAGTTGGTGATTGATGAGGTTGTTCCAATATAATTACCGTATATTTTTATTAATTTTACTACATTTTCCTTGACGTTGTATTGTTTTTGTAATAAACATCACGCTGTTATATTAAAAAATTAATAAATGGAGCTTGGCAAAATGGGTGTTGAAGATGCGAATATACAGTTAAATTTTGGTAATGGAAGTGGCCTGTTAAGAGCTGCGGCTTATGCTGCTGGATCCAGCTTTGCTGCTGGAATTTTTCTGCCTAGACCAAGTAAAACAGTAGAGCAATTTGTTAAAAACGGTGCTGGCATGCTAGGAATTGGGCTTGCTGCCGGGTATTTTCTATCACAAAAAAATGGAAAGGCCGATCTATTTAGCACATTAGTAGTAGGCGCCCTTGGTGCTTTAAACATCTGGGGGGTGGCTTTCGTTGCTATTGAAACCAGAAATTTAGCTGCTGCGTTAACGACAATAGAGCCAGAAGAAAAACAGGCTGAAAAAATTGACTATGCTGAACCAGATAGTCAAAATTCTCCAAGAGACCCTTCTTCGAATTCAAGCAGAGCTGACAGCCCGGAAATATTAGGTGTTGATCCGGGGTATGTTGAAAATTCGAAAATTAAGTCACCTCAGCCTGTTTTTAAGCATTCGCCGGCTCTAATAAAAAAGCCAGAAAGAACAGCAGGTGTAGCCAGTAGTCAAGATTTGGTTGCCGCCTCTGGGAGGATTACAAGGGAAAAGGAATTTTTTAGAAAGGACACTAAAGCTGAGTTAGAAGCAAAGCAGGAAAAAGTCCGAGGAATACACCAGAAAAATCATGGACTGAAAAGTGCTTCACACTTAGATCGACTTGATCGTGAAGGTTTTGGCGCTCGCGTGCGTGGAAACGCTTCCAACTAAGAAAACAAAAAATTTCTCTAAACAAAGGCTACAAAACCGTGTAGTATGTCTTCATGGCAAAAATAGATGTACTATTAGAGGGCTATAAACGGTTTCATGCCAAGCATTTTCTTGGTGATGATAAGCTATATGCGCGGCTGGCAGAAGGGCAAATGCCTAAGGCGTTGCTTATTGGTTGTAGCGATTCGCGCGTTGACCCGTCTATCTTGATGGATGCGGATCCTGGTGATATTTTTGTTATTCGTAATGTGGCTAATCTCGCTCCACCATATCAGCCCGAAGGCGAGAGTTATCATGGAACAAGTGCGGCGCTGGAATTTGCGGTGAATAATCTGAAAGTGGAGCATATTGTGGTGATGGGGCATAGCGGGTGTGCCGGAATTAAAGCGCTTGTGGATGGCAATCAGGCTTCGCCAGAGGAGTTTAGTTTCCTGCAAAGCTGGGTGAATATTGCCCGGGATGCGAAGGAGCGCACGCTTGAAAAATGTCAACATAGCGACGAAGATAAATATGCAATATGCGAAAAAGAAAGCATAATCACTTCTATACATAACCTTCTAACATTCCCATGGTTAAAGGAGAAAGTCGATGACGGCTCGATTGAGCTGCATGGCTGGTATTTCTCGTTGAGTGATGGCAAATTATATTTGCTTTCAGAGGAAAAAAATTTCGAGGAAGCGAATCTGGGTTAATAATGTGGCGGTGGGGCTTCTAATCCACTACTGTAACTATCGGCGTCATCTCCTTGTATTAACTCGATTTTTGACTTAAGTTTTATTAGCTGCGCGCGCAATTGCATTATCTCCTTTTGCTGCGTATAAATCTCATTACTCATTTGCGAGATTTCTTCACCTTGAAGGGCTATGGCTTCCTGTAGCTTGATAAGCATTTTTTCCATTATAGTATATCTCATTTATAATTAAAGTGTGTCAATCATCGTCTCATGTATGTTTAATACACTTCGTCTCGATTTCCTGCTTTAATAATAAAGCAGATATACTATCGGCAGTTATTCCGCTTTTGACACTGAAACCATGGCCGGGCGGATCACTCTGTCTTTAATTAAATACCCCGTTTGCATTACTTCGATAACACTTCCTGGCTCGATATCTTTGTTTGGAACTTGCGCGATGGCCTGGTGCAGATTCGGATCAAATTTCTCGCCTATAGGGTCAATGCGTCGAATATGATTTTTTTCAAAGGCATTGATGAGCTCTTTTTTTGTGATCTCCACGCCTTCTTTCAGGGCTTTTACGGCTTCATTATTAGCCGCCTCCTCATCGGAAATACTGTCAGAAGCTCTGTATAAATTATCAAGAACACCGATTAAATC
>JAJRPW010000065.1 GCA_024280585.1 Alphaproteobacteria bacterium | reverse complement strand
TTCCAGATCAAAGCCGAACCAGGAGTGCAAGGCGAGAAGGATTTTAGCCTATATTTAATAGGTGAATCCGACGAGACCGAAGCACGACAACATTCGGAGAAGATATGGAATTAGTATTTCCCAACATCCTTTCGGGGATACGATCCTACACCTGCAATTTGCACATGTAACCCCCTTTTCAAAAAAAACGACAATTATAGTGTGGATAAGTTTATAGTAATTTTTTACAGACTAATGAACGCCTAAACAACATCACCGTCATGATTCCAATCCGTCTTGGGGACGTGCGATAAGTCGCTATCTTCGAACATGACATGTTCAGTCGGTTTATGATCCATTTCCAACGGAATTTGGTTCGCCAGCCAGCCGTAATACCCTTCTTTATCGCGCATTTTCTTGGCCTGGAACACTGCAGCGTTATAAGCCCCTTCATATTTTGCATGCTTTGCATAACATCTAGGAGTGTAACCATATTCGTTATCCTGCACGCATTCCTTCGCCCCGGCGCGCAATAACGCACGAATAACCTCCATACGCCCATCTTTCGCCGCATAATGCAGAGCTGTTTTTCCTACGCTATCCTGGTGGTTTACATCATAACCGTGACGAATAAGACTTCTTACCAGCTCAAGATCCCCTGCTATAACTGCATGATGCAGGTCGCTCCAGCCTGTTAGCATATTAGTTTGCCTGATAACCGCTTTTGGAGCAGCTGTTTTTTGCTCCATAAATGCCTCATTTTTGGCATTACCCGTCGCTTTAAACTTTGGATCTTTTCTAGATTTGCTAAGATTTAGCATTGAAAATAGTTCGAAAACGCCCAGTATATTCATATATTTATATTCTCCATCCTCTCAAAAACGTAAGGATATTCTATCATATTTAAGCTATGAAGTAAAGGGTTTTGTTAATTATACCGTACACTTACCCATCAAAAATAGAATCGCGCCAAAAGCCCTTGATAGATGCTTTACCGCCTTTTTTTTGTTAAAGGAAAAACTGTAGATTAGCGCCTTACACCCTGATATATAAAGAGAAATAACCGCCTCACTTCTTGCAGACGCCTTACTGTTATATTTTTCCTCCAAATATAGCCTTGACCACATAATATGCTTGTTTTTCAAGAAGATATTACGCAATCTTAAAGGAGAAGATTTACCCATCAAATGAGTAACAACCGAATGCGGCGTATAAACCAGAGAATGCCCGGCATTCCGCGCTTTCAGGCATATATCGTCGTCTTCATAAAACAAAAATATTTTCGGATCGAAAAACCCGATTTTTTTAAAACAAACCATCCGCAACAGCATAACCGCGCCCGAAAGGCACGTCGCGCATAAATCTCCATCCGCTTCAATATGCTTGCTTTTATTATTCTCCCGATGAAAAACACTGTTTTTATAGCTATGTTGCGTCGACCCATCTGAATTCAACAATTTCGGTGCTAAAATCGCGGCTTCCTCATATTCCTTCGCCTTTTCCAGCAGGTTTTTAATCGAATCTTCCTGCAGAACCGTATCCGGATTTAACAACAACGCAAACTCACTAGTTACCTTCTTCAACGCCACATTATTAGCACATCCAAACCCTATATTCTCCTGGTTTTTTATTATAACAGCGTCCGGTCTTATTTTTGCCACCGTCGCCAATGTCCCGTCCTCACTGGCATTATCGACTATATAAACCTTCAACCTATCAGGAATCGAGCGCAAACAGTCGCCGATCACCTCCTGACTGTTATAAGTCACTATGATTACGCAAACTTTCTTGCCAGACGCACGTTTTTGCATTATTTTACCTAAAACTTATTAACTAAGAATAGAACTTACACAGAACGAGTTATTATATGACAGACAATCTTTATATACCATTAAAAAATCGTTCAGCATTTTCCGTATCAGGCAATGATGCGTCCGGTTTTTTGCAAGGATTAATCACTAATGATATCACTAAAACCAGTGATGGGCAGGCTATATACGCATTAATGTTAACTCCGCAAGGCAAATTTCTTTATGATTTTTTTATCGTAAAAAAAGACGAATCCTATTTCATTGACTGCGAAACTGATAAATTACTGGAAATTATCAAAAAATTATCTATGTACAAACTGCGCTCCGACGTACAAATCAAAGAAGAGTCAGAATATGAAATTGTAGCAGTAATCGGCGAAAAAACTCTGGAAATAGTTGAAAATGAAGGCGCGGGCGATGTGAGGATATTTTGCAAAGGAATTGCCTATATCGACCCCAGATCCAGAAAAATCTTTGGCCGCTCTTTCATTGAAAAATCAAATTCTTACCAGTCGTTCATCGCCTATAACTTTAAGAAAGGCAAGCTTGACGATTATGAATTTTTGCGGATAAAACAAGGCATTCCGGCGGGACATATCGACCTTACCTGTGAAAAATCTTTCCCTCTTGATTTTAACATGAATAATCTCAACGCCATAGATTACAAAAAAGGCTGTTATGTCGGCCAGGAAGTCACGGCAAGAGTCAATCACAGAGGTAAAATCCGCAAAAATATATTCACAATACAAGCAAAAAATGGTAATTTACCTGAATCTGGTAGCAAAATAACGGCAAATGAAATTAGCATCGGCTATTTATGCTCGTCAATTGGCAGCTTGGGACTTGCATTATTGAAAATAGATGAAGCCGACAAAGAGCTGGACGAGGTAATAATTATCCCGTCACATTCTTAACCAACTCTTTTAAGTCCTTTTCCGGCCTTGCGCCAACATGACTCAAAATCTCGCTGGCCAGCTCATTGGCAATTTTGCCACAAACATCATGCGGATGCTCTTTTAAATAGCCATATAAAAACCCAGCCGTATACATATCACCCGCGCCAGTTGTATCGACAACGGTCACTCCCGCCTTAGGTTCTATCATATGCACGTCATTTGATACAACTATCGAACCTTTATCTGAACCGGTGATGGCCAAAATCTCACAACGCCCCATAATTTTCTTAATCGCCGCAGTAATATCGCTTTCCGACAATAATCTTATCAACTCTCTTTCTTTGCAAAATAAAATATCGATACTATTCTCTATAAACTCCAGGAAATATTTACGATACCTATCCACACAAAGTGAATCGGACAATAAAAACGCCACTTTAACATCGTTATCATGGGCGATTTTTGCAGCTTTTTCAACCAATTGCTGCCCATTCATTAAGTCCCAAAGGTACCCCTCTATAAACAGGATTTTGGCACTTTTTATCATCTCCTCATCCAAATCATCCGGACCAAAATGAACCGCAGCACCAAGGCTGGTTATCATAGTTCTTGCGCCATCTGGCGTGATATGCACAACACTTTTTCCCGTTGCCATTCCTGATTCATCGCTGGCAACCTTACACTCCGCCCCGGTCGCACTCAAATCTTTAACAAAAACTTTGCCGGCCTC
>JAJRPW010000064.1 GCA_024280585.1 Alphaproteobacteria bacterium | reverse complement strand
CGTCAACGTTTTGTGCCTGTGACATATTGGGGAATAAGGCCAAAATAAAAGCAGCTGTTAGTTGTATAATACTCATAAATTTTCAATTTTCAATTTTAGTATTTTCCATTTAATCTGGAACTTCGTCATTTGTCGGATTTAAAAAATTCACGTATTAAAATATACGCTAAAATTTTTCTCACCTCGAATTCCTAGTTTTAAATTAAAGCGAAAACACTATAGAAATGGAACGGGAGCGTAGCATAATGAGATGAGTTAAGCTAATAATATGTAAGAAAACTGTAAGAAAACTTTTATACATACTATATATTGTGTAAAATTAGGGGGTGAATACCATATGGGCGATTTAGGCTGCTACAAAAAGTTAAAAAATGGCATGGAAATTCACTTAAAAGTTGCCCCTAATGTATCAAAAAAAGAGAAATAGATATATTTTAGTTATCATTCGCAATGGTGATGGGTGATAACATAAGGCTAAACTGGTTCTTTAATATGGCAGGGGAATCCTTAGTTTTTGCAACTAAAATAGTGCCTTGTAGGCATGAAAATAGCAGTTCTGCCAGTTTTTTTGTGTCTGTATCGGTTTTTATTTGACCGTTTACCTTAGCGTCATTAAGTGCGTCCTCAAAATATTGTGTGTATTTGCTAAATATGAGGGATAATTTTTTCTTAACGGCGCCTTTGCTGGTGCTAAGTTCCGAGGCTAAATTGCCGAAGGGGCATCCATAAAAACTCCCGGATTCATTGTGGATTCGGGACATTAAACTGCCTAAAATGTCGGAGAATTTATCGAAACGCTGCAATGGCGGGGTGGACTCGGCGAAGGCGGTTTTTAAAATTTGCCCCTCAAAAATAGCCCATCTTTCGTCAATCACAGCAAGGGCTATATCGTTTTTGGACTTGAAAAAATGATACAGGCTGCCTTTGCGGACATTGGCCTCTTTACAGATCGAATCAGTGCCGACCGCTTCGTAATTTTTCTCCCAAAACAGGCGCATAGCAGCGTCAACAATGCGTTGGCGGGTGTCTTTTTGTTTTGCCATATCTTCTCTCCCGGATGATTACTTGACCATTAAGTCAAATTTGATGAATTTTTCAAGCGGAAAAGGAGGTGGGTGTTGTAATTTTATGTGGATGTGGCATTTTTGCAAATTAGGGCTTGACGGGGGGGGGCTGATCTGTATGAATGGCCGGATAATTTAATAATAATTTAATAATATAAGAGGTAAAGATGAGTAGTAGTAAGTATTTCGATACGGTTCCGGAGTTTTTCCCGAAGTTAACCGATAATGTTGAAGAGGTATTAGCAAAAAAGTCCAAAGGTGAATCAAATGATGATATCACTAGCTTTATTAGGGAAAAAGGGATGATTTCGTATGAAGTTGGTAATAAATATGATAGTGGTGGTGGTGGTTTGCTAATGGGCTGTGCTTGTATTCCTGCTAGCTGGCTTTTGTTCAACGGTGTGCTTGAACAAATACTTTTAGCTAACGGTAATATAAAAGAAGTCTATGTAGACTCTATTACAGAAGAATCTATTTATTTCTTAGTTATAGGGGGAGTTTTTGCTAGTTGTTGTCTAACCTTATGTAGCAATGATAATAAAAACAGGAAAAGATGGATAGACAACCAAGTGGGGACTGTCTATAATACAATAGATGAAATGCATAATCATTTGGAATCAAAATATCCAGATACTGGTTTTGCTGGGTATAAGGCAGACTTGGAAGATCAGAAGTTAAAAAATATTTATTTTCCTGAAATATATAGTTCTATGAGGGGGGTTTTACATGGAGCAGGTGTTACTGCTGATAAAGCCGAGGGTAAAGAACTTGTTACAAAATCTGTTGTAGCACTTGTTGAAAAAGAAGGTGGTGTTGAGCTTAGTAATAAACTGTTAAAACAAGAAGGGCAAAAACTTGCAAGGGGCGTTATTGCTTCTAAAGCCTCTCATGGGCATGGACGAGTTCAAGCAGCAAGAGAAATTGATGATGTTGTTAAAGCAGAAAAAAGCAAGTCTGGATATATTAGAGTGGCGGTTGAGTCTGGCGAGGAAGAAGGTGCTCCGATGGTTGCTCGCGGTGGCGAGGGGCATCGTGCTAGGCGCACGAGAAGAAAGCATGAGAAAAGTCGTCCTGATAGCCGCGTAGATGCTGTGATGGCAGAACGAATGACAGAACGTGATCTTGAGTTGGGATTGGCGTAAGATTTTCCTGCGATTGAAATAATTCGAGGGCGACAGAGCAGGGTTAAACTGCCTGTCGCCCTTTTTTTTGAGAGTCACAGCGGATTGCAGGGTGGTAATAGTTACTTTTAATTTAATATTTTCATAAAAAATTAAATTTTAGTTGAAGCGGTATAATCTTCATGATACCTCTTTTAGAGTAGATATATTTAAAAGAGGTTACGGTTATGTCATATCAAAAATATGCGGGTTTGTTTGAAAGATATCAGGAAGTTATAGATTCCAGAGATGACGACGATGATGATTTGCAGGTGGCGCAGCCTCCTGTGGAAGAGCCGGAAGAACCAGAAATTCCGTTTGTACCTGCGATAATCAGCCATGAAATTATTTCATCAATTGTAGGGTATGCCCTGGTTTCCCCATCCGATAGCCTGTTTAGCCAACAATGGTATCTTAATGAGTCAGAAAATTTTGATATAAATATACAGCAAATATGGTCTGAATATACCGGGCAGGGTATTGTTGTAGGTTTCGTTGATGATGGAGTGGAATATACACACCCGGAGCTGACTAATAATTATGACGAATCCATAGATTATGATGTTGAACAAAATGTTGATGAAGGAAGTCCTAAGCACGTTAATGACTCGCACGGAACGGCGACATCGGGCGTTGTCGGTGCTGATAATAACTCCTTTGGCGTAGTGGGTGTGGCGTTTGATTCAACAATTACATCATATAGAATAGGCTTTTCCGGGATATTATCCGATGCAGATCTGGCCAATATATATAACCGTCAAGTGGAAAATGATGTCTCAAATAATAGCTGGGGCTACAGAATCGCCTTTCATGATGATTTCGCAACCGATTTTATACAGGCGGGAGCTGCTATAGAAAATCTGGCGGAAAATGGCCGTGATGGACTTGGCACAAATATTGTAACTTCCGCAGGCAATGACAGGGCGGCTGACGGTAATGTTAACTATCATAATTTTGCTAATTCTCAATATGTTATAACGGTAGCGGCGACTGATCAAAATGGTGATGTAACTTCTTTCAGCACACCTGGCGCTGCGATTTTAATTTCTGCACCGGGCGCAAATATTTTAACAACAGACAGGGTTGGCGCTGCAGGTTATAGTAGTGGTGATTATATTGCTGCGGATGGCACGTCGTTTTCGGCACCAATTATTTCCGGCGTAGTGGCGTTAATGCTGGAGGCTAATGCGGATTTGGGCTATAGGGACGTCCAGGAAATATTGGCATATTCAGCGAAAATGACCGGCGAACTTTCTACTAATTGGCAATTTAATAATGCAAATAATTTTAATGGTGGCGGGCTACATTATAGTCACGATCTGGGGTTTGGCCTGGTTGATGCATATGCGGCTGTGCGATTGGCAGAAAGCTGGAATAAAATAAGCACTTACGCTAACAGGGATATGGTAAGTGGCGGCGAAAATAACGCTAATGTCTCTATTCCTGACGATGATTTAACCGGTGTGTTTTCTGTAACAAATATTTCCTCAAATTTGATAATTGACAGGATTGAAGTGGATTTGGACATAAGCCATGGCTCAGTGCGAAATTTGGTGGTGACGCTGACTTCTCCGGATGGAACGGTTTCAACTTTGATAAATAACCCGCAGACTTTTAATCAGAATCTCGATTTTACAGTGACAAGCAATGCGTTTTGGGGAGAAATTGGCAATGGCCAGTGGGTTTTAAATGTGGTGGATAATGAATCCGGTTTTACAGGTGTTTTGGATGGTTGGAACATAAGGCTGTATGGCGATGTGGATGATTTAAACGATACTTATATATATACCGATGAATATGCGGGTAATACTACTCTTTTTGATAGTTCGGGCGTGGATACTATAAATGCTGCTGTTATGGCGGCTGACTCTGATTTATCTTTGGCTGCCGGGTCTTTTGGTATGATTGGCGGCAAAAGTCTGGCTATTGGCGGCACGACGATTATAGAAAATATTTATTTAGGCGATGGCAATGACAATATTGTCGGCAATGATGCGGATAATATGATTAATGCAGGTCGCGGTGACGATGTTGTTCAGGGCGGTTTGGGTGATGATACATTATACGGTGGATATGGCGATAATACAGCGGTTTACGCCGGTGCATTCTCGGAGTTTTTTATATCCGTGATTAGCAATAATACTATAGCATTGTCAGATATATATGCGGCAAATGGCGATGAGGGCAGCGATTTTGTGGTCGATTTTTCTACATTTATATTCGCAGGTTTGGAATATGAGTTTGACGGTGTTAACTTTATTCCGCCGGTTGTTATTCCGCCCGTGAATAATAATCCCGTGGCGGCGG
>JAJRPW010000063.1 GCA_024280585.1 Alphaproteobacteria bacterium | reverse complement strand
TAAGAATATAAAAATAACAACGCCTGAGGATATAAAAATCGCCCAGGCGCTGCTTGCAGATATAAATGATTTATCTAATTAATACTCGTCCTCATTAAAGAAAAAATCTTCCTTTGTGGGATAATCCGGCCAGATTTCCTCAATATTCTCATATGGTTGGCCATCATCTTCCAACTCCTGCAAATTCTCTACAACTTCCAGTGGGGCTCCCGATCTGATCGAATAATCGATCAATTCATCCTTCGATGCAGGCCAAGGAGCATCCTCCAAGTATGATGCTAATTCTAATGTCCAGTACATATCTACTCTTCAATTTTTTCGCAAATATAATCGTTAAAATCACAAATCAAATATTTCCTACAAATTTCTCTGTAATCACTGATTACCAAGTGTTTACAATTTGAAAGATATAGTCTTTGCGGGCTTTGATACCTTTTTCTTAGTATAAGTAACCTTTTTTATACTTTTGGGTTTCAAATTTTAACGAAAATGGCTGACGAAAAAATAATTTTTTCCATGGCGGGCGTAAGCAAAACTTTCCCACCACAAAAAAAAGTACTCAATAATATTTACCTGTCGTTTTTCTATGGCGCCAAAATTGGTGTTCTTGGGTTAAATGGCTCCGGTAAATCATCATTGCTACGCATTATTGCCGGGCAGGACACGAAAATTCAGGGTGAGGTGGTCTTCTCTCCCGGGTACACTGTGGGCATGCTTGAGCAAGAGCCACAACTAGATTCACAAAAAACGGTCAAAGATATTGTTGAAGAAGGTGTGCATGAAACAGTAGCCTTACTGAAGGAATTTGAAGCCATTAATGAACAGTTTGCTGATCCGGCCATTCTTGAAGATGCCGATGCCATGACCAAGCTCATAGAAAAACAGGGCGAAGTCCAGGAGAAGCTCGACCATCTTGGCGCCTGGGATTTAGATTCTAAGCTCCAACGGGCTATGGATGCGTTACGAACCCCTCCGGCAGAAAGTAAGATAGAAAACCTTTCAGGAGGTGAAAAACGTAGAGTCGCTCTCTGCCGTCTCTTACTTAGTGAGCCGGATGTGCTCCTGTTAGATGAACCTACCAACCACCTGGATGCCGAATCAGTACACTGGCTAGAGAACCATTTGCAACAATATAGCGGTACCGTCATTGCGGTAACCCACGACCGGTACTTTCTCGATAATGTTGCCGGCTGGATACTAGAACTTGACCGTGGTGAAGGAATTCCCTGGAAAGGCAATTATTCATCCTGGCTTGACCAAAAGCAAAAACGCCTGGCACAAGAAGAAAAATCAGCCTCAAAACGACAAAAAACACTTGAACGGGAGCTGGAATGGATTAGGATGAGCCCTAAAGGTCGACATGCTAAAGCCAAGGCGCGAATAAATTCATACGATCAATTATTAAGTGCCGATGTAAAAGAGCGGGAAGAAAAATTAGAGTTGTTTATTCCTCCCGGTGAGCGACTGGGGAATAAGGTAATTGTTGCCAGTAATGTATCGAAAGCATACGGTGATAAATTATTATTTGAAGGCCTTGAATTTTCTCTTCCACAAGGCGGCATTGTTGGCATCATTGGTCCAAACGGAGCCGGAAAGACCACTTTATTTAAACTTATAACCGGCAAAGAACAGCCCGATAAGGGGGATTTTGAAGTTGGCTCAACAGTAGATATCGCTTATGTTGATCAGGAACACGATAGCCTTGAAGCCGATAAAACCGTTTGGGAGGCCATTTCTGAAGGGAATGAATTAATTAATTTAGGGAAGAAGCAAGTCAATTCCAGAGCCTATGTAAGTAAATTTAACTTTAATGGCACCGATCAGCAAAAGAAGGTTGGGCAACTCTCCGGAGGTGAAAGAAACCGGGTTCATTTAGCCCTGGCATTGAAACAAGGAGCCAATCTACTGCTGTTGGATGAACCTACCAACGACTTAGATGTAAATACCCTAAGAGCACTTGAAGAGGGGTTAGAAAATTTTGCCGGCTGCGCAGTAGTCATTTCTCACGACCGTTGGTTTCTAGATAGAATTTGCACCCATATTTTGGCATTCGAAGGGAACTCCAGTGTTTTTTGGTTCGAAGGGAGTTATTCAGAATATGAAGAAAACCGGATAGCCCGACTGGGTGACGATATCCCAAAAAGGATAAAATATAAGAAATTGAAGGCTTAAAAATTTCAGAGTTTCTAAATTCAAACACAAATAAATATTGCGGCTTCTATCAATAGAGAGTAAATAAGTAATATATTTAATCAATTTTTAGAACAATATTTTTTGGTTTGGCTAAATAGATGAAAAACAACAGCCTTGTTTTTATTATTGATGATGATATCATTCAAAATGAGATTCATGAGCTATTGATCAAGAAATCATTCCCCGAAAAGGAAGTCCATACTTTTAATAACTCAGAAGATGCCCTGGCGGCAATTGATAATCAGCTGACACCGGCAATCATTTTTCTTGATCTGCACTTGCCGGGAGAAAGTAAAACCTTTTTTCTTGATGAATATAATAAGCGCCAGCTTAAATGTGATGTTTATTTGATGTCATCAATGGCTTATCTTGAAGACTCTTCAATATTGACTAAATATTCACAATTAAAAGATTTTATTAGTAAGCCATTACTCGAACAGAAGCTCAAAGCCGTTTTTTATGCTTAGTTAGTGCTCATGCGCCCTTAATGGCACAATGGTTTTACTCATATCGAGGGTGTCGCCCATAATTTCGGAAGACTTTGATATTGCGCTTAAGTCGGGTTGGCCGGCTTCTATCCAGGCCGTAAACCAAAAATCGCCAATCAGCTTAATCGAGCGTTGCATCTGTAACTCCACTGCTGGCATCGCCTCATGGAAAGCTCCGGAAAATTTTTCGGAATACACCTTTACAGTTCTTTTACCATTATCTTCAAATGAATATTTCTTGCTCTCACCAATAGATTTGGTGACTATTCGCTCTACCAGGAACAGTGAGTCTACGAGACTATAGGCGTTGAATACACTCTGCCAAACGGCTTGTTGAGGGTCTTCAACATAGCTGGCCTTGCCAACAAAAAATCATACCCATCACTAAAAAGGATTGGCAATCGTGTTTCCCAAAAGGCATGTACACCGCGCTGGCCGGTTTTCTGACCATTATAATTACTGGTTGTGTGTAAAGGAACATTGGCATCTGCTAAATAATGGGCCAAATCGCATGATTTCACTATAATTTTTTGATAATTATGCTCGGCAAACGCCTTGACTAATTGTTTATAGGTAAGATATGCCGACCAGGGCACTGTACCGCGCTCATTCAAGGTCTGCTCACCATACTTTTCAACCGCATCAAACCAATATTTCGGCATACTATCTAAATTCTCATACTCATCAAGATCGATATAATGTCTCGGGCCTTCAGCCTCCACTACATATCGCCTCATATCAGGTTTTACGGAGTAGTCAACTATCAATGTTACATGGCGTTTATAAAATCCAATCATCCCTTCCGGG
>JAJRPW010000062.1 GCA_024280585.1 Alphaproteobacteria bacterium | reverse complement strand
CAACGGCGCGTAGTATGCTTAATTTTGGCCTGGACGACTTGCGGATTGTCCGTCCGCGAGATGGTTGGCCCAACCCAAAGGCCGTTGATATGGCCAAAGGGGCAAAACGAGTTATAAAGGCGGCGAAGATATATGAGTCACTAGCGGATGCAACGAGTGATATCGACCGGTTGTATGCAACAACAGCGCGCCCGCGGGATATGATTAAGCGTGTGGTGACTCCAAAAGAGTGTGTGGCGGAGATTCAGGGGCAAAAGCAGCGTTGCGCATTAATGTTCGGGCCAGAGCGGATGGGGCTTAGTAATGATGATGTCGTAATGGCCGATGCGATTGTTAGTGTGCCGGTTTCGGATGAATATACGTCGCTGAATATAGCGCAGGCGGTGACGGTTATGTGCTATGAATGGTTTTCGTCTTTTAATGGTGTTGATGATGGTTATGGCGAGCTGAAACTGGCTACAAAGGCTGAATTGTCTAAAATGTTCGAGCATCTTGAGGGCGAACTGGATAAAGCAGGTTTCTTTAAGGTTGCTGATAAACGCCCGAAAATGATTAGGAATATTCGGAATATATTCACCCGTGGTGATCTGACAGATCAGGAGGTTCGGACGTTGCGGGGGATTATCCGGAGTTTGTCTGAGGGTGTCCTCGGTTAGAATTTCGATTTATTGTTGCATCGTCGCCATATTTATGTTACAATACCCCAAAATAAATATGAGGGACAAAAAATGCCTAACGAAGAGTTTGATATAAAACGAATAAGTGCTGGCTTTGACGAAATTGCGGTGCGGTATAAAGGCGCAGAAAGCCGAGCAGCATTACACAAATTTGCATTAGAAGAGTTTGCGAAAATAAAGCCAAATGATGATTATTCAAATCTGGAGGCAGTAGCCTCACAAAAACGTGCCCTTTATAACAAATATAGAGAAATATGGCACTTTAACCATCTTGGTTTCAGATTAAATCTGTCTCGTGCTGATCTGGCTTTTGCTGACCTGTCTGGTGCTATTCTGTCTCGTGCTGATCTGACTTATGCTGATCTGACTTATGCTGATCTGTCTGATGCTCATCTGACTGGTGCTAATCTGTTTCATGCTGATCTGACTGGTGCTGATCTGATTCGTATTAATCTGTCTCGTGCTATTCTGTCTGGTGCTAATCTGTCTGATACTGATCTGTCTGGTGCTATTCTGACCTATGCTAATCTGTCTCGCGCTATTCTAGCTGGTGCTAATCTGATTTATGCTGACCTGGCTGGTACTAATCTGGCTGGTGCTATAACAGTAGGAATTTATGCTTCATTTCAAGATGGCGAAATAACCTTTGATATAACTCAAACTAACAACCTCACCCAGGCGCAGCTTGATTCATCAATAAGAACCAGCAAAGAATTAGTATCTGCAATTGGTGGCATATTAGGACTGCCAGATGCAGCGATCACCGGGGAGTATTTAGAAAAACTGCCCAATCTTTATATTGCCGCCAAATCCTGCAGCGAATTAACTGACAAAGAGAGAAAATATAAAGCAGAGAAAGCGAAAGCAAAGGAAAGTGGATCTGCAATTATGATGGATGGGCAGCCCATAGATGAACAGATTCAAGGAACAATCGAAGCGCAAATCAAGCAAAAAGCTGTATTAACGCAAAAAGCTGTGCAGATGTGGGAGGATTTCCCGCAAACTTTATCGTGCGCTGCTTTCAAAGAATCTCTGCCCGAAAATGCAATTGCAACCATTCAGGCTTTGGGACAAGTTCGCGACGGGATTAATGAACGGTCGGCAGAGTTGATTTATTCAGAGTTGGAGCCTAAAGAAAAACTGGCACGGTTGGCTCGCGTAAACAAAAGAGTCAAAACTACAACAGTAGATGGCAAGAAAACCGTCAAAAAATGCGGTGTATACGTAAAAGATTTGCTCCAAAAAGAAGCTATGGCACAAATCGGAGGCTATTTACTATATGATAACCGGAAAATCGAAACGGATAAAAACGGCTATATAATACCGCATAAAACAGCCAAAACAGGCGGATTAACCGGTGCCGAAGCCCAAACAGCAGCCACCGGCGTAATAATCCACGGCAAAACAAGTTTCAGAGAGGCCGTTGCATCAAAGCGGGAAAATAGGATTTTAAAAGGACTTGTTACTGAAAAAGCAGTTCATAAAAGTGCCATGGTGGAAATTTTGGCGGGAAATTTTAAGTTGAATAGTCCTGAAGGTGAGAGGGCGAGGTGCTAAGGGCAGGTAGATAAATATTATACAGACATGTTATTTTAATTGCTTTCACCGAATTATTTCTTTATAAAACGCACATAATTTAAATCTAAAATAAGATGTTATTATGGCGAATCCACGCACTTTATACGATAAAATTTTTGATAATCACCTAACTCATCAACAAGAAGATGGGACATGTTTGCTATATGTCGATCACCAGTTGATCCATGAAGTAACCAGCCCGCAGGCTTTTGAGGGGTTGCGTATGTCTGGGCGGAAAGTCAGAAGACCAGAAGCGCATTTGGCTGTGGCAGATCACAATGTTCCGACAACCGCTGATCGTCTTGAGGGAATTAAGGACGAAACATCGCGTATTCAGGTCGAAACCCTGGAGCGTAACTGCGCCGAATTTAATATTCAATATTTCCCAATGTCTGACGTAAGACAAGGCGTGGTGCATATTGTCGGCCCTGAGGAAGGTTTTACGCACCCTGGCATGACAATAGTTTGTGGTGATTCTCATACATCTACCCATGGCGCATTTGGCGCGCTGGCTTTCGGAATTGGCACAAGTGAGGTGGAGCATGTGCTTGCGACACAAACTTTGATCCAAAAACGTGCAAAAAACATGCTTATTAAGGTTGATGGCGAGCTTGGCGCTGGAGTGACTGCGAAAGATATAGTGCTGGCTATTGTTGGAAAGATTGGAACTGCCGGCGGAACGGGATATGTGATTGAATATGCCGGATCTGTTATTGAAGCGCTATCTGTTGAAGGGCGCATGACCGTTTGTAATATGTCGATTGAGGCGGGTGCGCGTGCCGGAATTATTGCTCCTGACGAAAAAACTTTCGAATATTTAAAAGGTCGTCCGATGTGCCCGCAAGGTGCTGATTGGGACAAGGCGGTTGCTTTGTGGAAGGGGCTGCCATCCGATGTGGGTGCTTTTTACGATACAATTGTTGAGCTTGATGCTAATGACGTTATTCCGCAAGTGACCTGGGGAACTAGCCCGCAAGATGTTTTACCGATAGACGGAGTTGTGCCGGATCCGGCAGATGCAGACAATGAAGCGCAAGCCGCTGCTATGACGCGTGCGCTGGAATATATGGGGTTAACTGCGGGAACAAAATTACAGGATATCGTGATTGATAAAGTTTTCATCGGTTCTTGTACCAATGGTCGGATTGAAGATTTTCGGGCCGCAGCTGAAATCGCAAAGGGACGTAAAATCGCTGATAATATTAAGCTTGCGATGGTTGTGCCCGGCTCTGGTTTGGTAAAAAAACAGGCCGAAGAAGAAGGTTTGGACAAGGTATTTATCGAGGCTGGGTTTGAATGGCGTGAGGCTGGATGTTCAATGTGTCTGGCGATGAATGCCGATAAATTAGAAGCCGGCGAGCGTTGCGCATCAACTTCAAATCGTAATTTCGAAGGTAGGCAAGGTCGAGGAGGGCGTACACATTTGATGAGTCCTGCTATGGCTGTAGCTGCGGCTATTACGGGTAAATTGACTGATGTTAGGGGGATATAATCATGGAAAAATTCAATAAAATAACAGCTGTTGCGGCACCAATGCCGATAATTAATATTGACACAGATATGATTATTCCGAAACAGTTTTTGAAAACTGTCAAGCGAACCGGACTGGGCGCAAATTTATTCGATGAGATGCGTTTTAATCTTGATGGTTCTGAAGTTGCTGATTTTGTGCTGAATAGAGAGCCATATCGAAATTCGGGTATAATCGTTGCCGGCGAAAATTTTGGTTGTGGCTCATCGCGTGAGCATGCTCCTTGGTCGCTGGTTGATTTCGGAATTAGCTGTGTGATTGCACCGAGTTTCGCTGATATTTTTTATAATAACTGCTTTAAAAATGGAATCTTGCCGATTAAACTTGAGCAGGAAAAAGTCGATGAATTAATGCAGGTTGCCGGGTCGGATAATCCAGAAATTACAGTTGATCTGGAGAGCCAGACGATTATAGCGGCAAATAAAAAATATGAGTTTGAACTGGATCCATTCCGCAAGAAGTGCTTGCTGGAAGGGCTGGATGATATTGGCCTTACTTTGGCAAAAGTAACGGGTATTGATAGTTTCGAAGAGAAGAATAAGCAGGATATGCCTTGGTTGTATGGGGTGTAAATTAGTCAGCCCTCCCGAAGGAGGGCTTCAGTGGCTAGTGCCAATTTATGGTACTATTATACTATGTTACAGCTTGTAACGCAAGCGAAAAGTAGGATAAGGTAGGACAAAGTAGGACAAAGTAATCGTAACGAATAAAAAGGAACAAAAATGACTAAAAAAGTCTTGATTTTACCAGGCGATGGAATTGGAAAAGAAGTTACTGCTGAGGCGGTGAAAATTCTAAAGTGGCTAAATGATAATAAGGGCGCGGATTTTGAGCTTGATGAGGGGCTAATCGGCGGCAGTGCCTATGATGAAACTGGGTCGCCACTTCCGGAAGAAACTTTGGTGAAGGCGAGAGCTTCGGATGCTATATTGATGGGCGCTGTTGGCGGTCCTAAATGGGAGTCACTGGATATTTCTGTTCGCCCTGAAAAAGGCTTGCTAGGTATCAGAAAAGAATTGGGAT
>JAJRPW010000061.1 GCA_024280585.1 Alphaproteobacteria bacterium | reverse complement strand
TGGCAGCCATTTGCGAACTTTACAAAAAATTCAAACTGGTGGGTGATTTTACTATTTATCATATTTTACAAAGTAGGCGACGCCTTTGCTGGCAAAATGACTACGGTATTTTTACAGGATTTAGGGTTCTCCAACACACAATTAGCCTTTTATTTAAAGACATTTGGCTTGGGCGCAACCTTACTTGGAACTTTCATCGGCGGGCTAATCGTCTACCGTTTTGATATATTAAAGGCACTGTTGATTTGTGGAATACTACAAATGGCTTCAAATTTAATGTTCGTAATTCAGGCCAATATTGGCTATAATGTCGAATTACTTGCCGTCACAATTGCTATCGAAAATCTCAGTGGTGGCATGGGAACCGCCGCTTTTGTTGCCTATCTTTCCGGTCTTTGTAACATTCAATACACAGCAACGCAATATGCCTTACTAAGCTCGCTGGCTGCAACCGGACGGACGTGGATTGCCGCTTCATCAGGCTATTTCGTTGATTTAATGGGCTGGTCGCAATTTTTTATATTAAGCACAATCGTTGCCATTCCTGGAATATTAATGCTAATATGGATGAGAAACATGGCGAAAACAAAAGATACATAGAAAATTACTATAAATGTGAATTTTCCTTTGCTAAATTCAACTAAAACGTGTTAACTGCTCGGATTATTATCATCATTAGAAGAGGTTTAAAATATGCTTATCGGCGTCCCAAAAGAATTAAAAAACCATGAATACAGAGTGGGAATTTCACCACGCGGGGTTCGCGAACTTTTATATCACGGCCACAGGGTTATCGTGCAAAAAGACGCAGGAACCGGTATCGGCTTTGATGATCATCAATATCAGGATGCCGGCGCGCTGATTATTGAAACCCCAGACGAAATTTATGATCAAGCTGAAATGATCGTGAAAGTTAAAGAGCCTCAAATTGGCGAATGCCAAATGGTCAAGGAGGGGCAGATTTTATTTACTTACCTGCATTTAGCGGCAGAACCGAAAATCGCCGATGCGCTGATTGATTCCGGGTGTATCGCAATTGCATACGAAACTGTTACTGATGAGTTTGGGAACCTGCCGCTTTTAGCGCCTATGAGCGAAATTGCAGGCAGAGTATCAGCGCAAGTTGGCGCCCATTGCCTTGAACGAGCATCGGGTGGCAGAGGAACTTTGCTAGGCGGCGTGCCGGGGGTTGAACCCGGAAATGTCGTAATAATAGGCGGCGGAGTTGTCGGAACGAACGCTGCGATAATCGCATCGGGAATGGGCGCAAACGTGACTATTTTGGACAGAAACATCAATAAGATACGAGAGATTGACGCCCGATTTGATGGCAGGGTAAGAACGATCCACTCAACTATGGATTCCGTCGAGGAGTATGTCTCAAAAGCCGATGTCGTTATTGGATCCGTTCTGATTCCTGGAGCTGCGGCACCGAAAATTATTGACGAAAATTTGCTAAGCAAAATGCAAACCGGCTCGGTTATTGTTGATGTTGCAATTGATCAGGGTGGGTGCGCGGCATCCAGCAAGCCAACCACGCACGAAGACCCGACCTATATAGTGGATGGTGTGGTGCATTATTGCGTCACAAACATGCCAAGTGCCGTTGCCAGAACCGCATCAAAAGCCTTAGAAAATACGACTTTACCATATATTGTCGCCTTGGCTGATGAGGGTTATCGCTCAGCACTGAAAGAAAATCCGCATTTTAAAAACGGCTTAAATCTTTGTCGCGGAAGAGTGACACACGAGGCTGTAGCCAATGATTTAAACCACGCATTTGTTCCACCAGCCAGCTTTTTGGGTGGTTAATTCGTTTTTTACACAGGTTTTAAAGCACTTCGAAAATTGGAAGTGCTTACTAAAGATAGATATAGTGTTTTATACGAACGAGCGTATAGATTCCGAGTCATTCCTACGAAGGTGGGAACCTACCGCTAGACAATGGATACCCGCCTTCGCAAGTATGACACAAAATACATACGAAAATCAGCACAAAACACAAGCTATCTAGCCTTAGTGAGCATTCCCCTAGAATAATTGCATAAAAAACTTGACGCCCCCCCTCCTTCCCATATATAGAGTCATTACATATTTTAATTTAATAAATTTAATACAAGGAAGAAACGATGACTTTACATACTGATACTGAAAATACTGAAGAGAACGAGTATACTTTTGCCGATGCCACTGCTGATTATAACAGCTGGATTGGAAACTTTGGAGTCTTGCTTGATAATTTTTCTTACATTCCAAAACAAATTGATAGCTTTAAATTTATTAGCGCTAAGTCAATAATATTCGGCACTGATGGCAATGATATTTTCATTGGCTCTGCAGGTGGAGACAACATATATGCAGGTGCTGGCGATGACATCATAATAGATGCAAGTAACGATCCTAACACATATACTGTAAATCATATATACACCGGTTCTGGAGATGACTTGGTTATAAGCAATGCCAGCCGCAACGTAATAGAGGTCGGTGCTGGAAATAACAGAGTAATCCTCACTGGAGACGGCGATAATAATGAAATTATTTTGAACTATGACGCCACTGGAAATAATTATTTAGATGCTGGAACAGGAGATTGGGGAACGTTATATCTAAACGGCTATTCATATACTAATCTTGCGACTGAATTTTCATACAACTTTGACAATGGCAGCTTCAATACCATAAAAAACTTTGAATCTGTAATAGACTATTCAGATGGTATAATAATTGGCAATTCAAAAGACAATTATTTATCTGGCGGATCCATTATGAATGGAGCTGGCGGAGATGATACCTTAAGGGGAAATTATGGCTTCAACAACAACGGCTCTAATGAAAGCTTTTTAACTGGCGGCGCTGGAAATGACATCTTCTCATTTAATTATGAGTCATCTACTTATTACTCACGCAACGTTATTACAGATTTTACTCAGGGAGAAGACGTAATAAAAATAACCAAGTCAATCAGTCCTGGTTTTGACGAATATGAAGCCTCTTTCGCCGATATTTCTATAGAGTTCAATGATGGAAATACGGGCGTCGTAATAAATGGCGACGTTTTACACGGCATAAAACTACTTGGCGAAATTAACTTAACTGCTGCAGACTTTGTTTTTGATAATACGGATTACAACGTTTTGTAAAAAATGATTGGATATTGTAGGAAAGGGCAAATGCCCTTTCCCGCAACATTTTACTTATAATTCGTCTTGCATGCGCTTCCGATCCAGCTTACGCCTTCTACGATCTGCT
>JAJRPW010000060.1 GCA_024280585.1 Alphaproteobacteria bacterium | reverse complement strand
CGTGAATACATCCATGTAAGCTCTCTGAAACGTCCTGTTTCAGAAGCCTGATTAATCAATGACCTGCATCCTTAGCAAAATCACGCTGAATAGTTACACAAATTTAAATTATACATTCAATATTGGAATTGATATATCAAAAAAGAAATTGGATATTTCATTTAATGGAAATAAAACAGCAAGCTATGATAACGGTTTAACCAGATCTGAACGACTATTTGGAACAGGTTCCAAACAAAAAGACGACACGCGTTGAAATGGAAGCTATTAGCGAATCAACGTGCTATGAATAAGCAACACATTGAAACAGTATGCAATAAGCATACTAAATAATCAATTAATCAGAATCTAAAATTTCTTGATAAAGAAATTAAGCGGATCAAAAAAAAACCAACCTTTTAGCCACCATAAAAAGCTTCGATTACTATTGACGCTCTTCAGTAGGAGAGGACTAAGAACCTGTTCAAAATCTACTGCGCCATTACCACTTGCGCTTGGGCGGTGCTCGAAACTCTCATTTACTCCGTGTAAACTCTGGTTTCTGCGCTCCGTCTGCACACACACGCAATGGCTTGTAATGATCTTGAACAGGTGCTAAGAGCGGAGCAATTATTGAGGGGCTAACATCAACAGCATTGCCAGCCCTACTCTCTCCCACTGGAGACGGCAATTTTTTTAAGTCAGCTGTATTTAAAGACATCAGATACTTTTCAACCGTTATTTTTATAATTATAAAGTGTTTTTGTTACACCCATATCAGACGAAAGGCCTATAAAACTTAAGACTAAAGCATATAAATAAAACCAACATATGACCGCTTATTTACAGGCTGTATTTCTGTATTATTATCCTCGAACTAAAAATTTATCTTTAGTCAGGAATGTGTTTGAAATAACTTCGATAACACGGTAAGGAGCGAGAATTTAATAATATCCGAATCTTCGCTCCTATGTGCCAAAAATCGAGCAGATAGCTAAGTTAAATGAAAAGAGGGTCAAATGAAAAACTCAACAATTGTTACTATTAATACTAACGTAAGCGATAACAAAAAAAAAGTCGATGAGCATAAGTTAAGTCCTGAACGGATTAAAAAGGCCAAATCATCGTATAACGTGCGCAATATCCCGCTAGACATTGCGAGTCAATTATTAACGGGTCAGTTAAAACCTCAAGCAGGGGATTTGGTCTTGGCCAAAGTGACTTCAATAGGTCAACATCTGCGTATAGAACTGGGAACGGGGCGCCGTTCAGGGCTGTATGTGGGTGATGAAATTATAGTCTGCTATGGCTCACGTTATGCACCAGATCAATTTGAAGCCTATATACCTGAGACGTTTGAGGCTTGTCATTTAGTTGCCGCCGGCGGTATTGCCGCAAAAAGTATTAACCGTCATCGACGGATGAAACCAGCGACCGAAATACAACCACTAGGCTTGCTGGCAGATACTCAGGGTAAACGAGTCAATATCAAAGACTGGGCGATAAAACCTGTTGCTAACGAGCACCCAAGACCTTTTACTGTGGCGGTTTTAGGAACATCAATGAATGCCGGTAAAACCACCACGGCTGCGGGTATTATTTTTGCGTTAAAGAATCAAGGCTTAACGGTTGCTGCGGCCAAGGTGACGGGGACAGGATCAGGAGGTGATCGCTGGAAAATGGTTGATGCTGGCGCCGATATTGTTTTGGATTTTACCGATGCCGGGCTTACCTCGACTTTTGGTGTTTCTATAGAGGATATAGAATCCACCTTTTGTTGTTTGCTTGATAATTTATCTGCCATTACACCGGATGTGATTGTTCTGGAGGTAGCGGATGGGCTCTATCAAAAAGAGACTGCAGAGATAATGTCTTCTCAATTTTTTAAACAATCCGTAGATGAAGTGATTTTTGCGGCTGGCGAGGCACTGGGTGCCAAAAAAGGAGTTATGATTCTGGAGAGAGAAGGTTATTCAGTCTGTGCTGTGAGTGGAGCGATTAACGCCTCTCCTTTGGCAAAACGCGAAGCAGAAAATGTACTTGATATTGCCATCCTGCAGCCGAGTGATGTAGGTGAGATGATATATACTTTATTGCAAGAAAAAAAAACCGGGGCAATCCTGGCGACTGTAAAGTCCGCTTGAATTTATTTTCATGTATAAAGCTGTGAACATACCCAAGATATTAACGTCTGCAAGGAAAAAACTATTTTTTAAGTTAATAGTGATAGGTTTTACCCAGGCTGCTCTGGCGATTATGACCGCGTTATTGATTCGGTTGGTTTTTGATCGATGGATTACGCAGCAGAACAATGAATTTGGAACACTAGTCATTTTTATTGTCGCCGCGCTAGTTACCACAGCAAGCTTGTCGGCATTAATGCGCTATGGTGAGCGTGTAACTGCAGAACGCTTAGGCCAGCAATTTACCTATGCTATGCGCATGGCACTCTATGATCAGTTAGTGATTATTGCACCGTGGAGGCTTCAAAAAAACAGCCGAGGCGGACATTTATTACGCTTTATTGGTGACTTAACCGCTTTACGGCAGTGGGTCAGCCAAGGATTAGCTACATTAACAGTAGCTTTAGTAACCTCTATTTGTTCACTCCTGGCACTAGGCTTTATCAATATGACCTTGGCTACAACCGTTGCTATAGTTTTATTGGTAGGCGCAATGGTGTCGCTAGCATCTGGTCAGAATATACATGAACGAGTAAAAGATACACGTAGGTTCAGAGCGCGAATTGCAGCCAATGTCAACGAAAAAATTGCTTATTTGCCTGTTGTACAAGTCTTTAATCAAATACGTCGAGAACGATCACGACTCTCAAAACAAAGTATCCGCTTGAAGCATGCGATGATAAACCGCGCTAAAGTAATCGGTCGTTTAAGGGGGGTGACAGAAGCAAGTAATGGTTTTGCAACCATTTGCGTTTTATTTATTGGTGCGATTGAAGTCTCTCATGGACGAACAACCCCCGGAATGGTGGTTGCTTCAATGAGTATTTTAGGTATGTTACTACCTTCCTTTCGTAATCTAGGGCGAATTTATGAGTATTGGCACAGTTATCAAGTGGCATTGGCACGTATTAAGGCTTTTATGGAGACGCCTGAATTAATTGTTGATAAGAAGGGGGCGGTAAACCTCCAAGTCAGTCAGGGAAAAATTGATTTTAAGCATATCAATAAAGCCGGTATTTTTAATAATCTTAACGGTACAATACCCGCTCAAAGTAAGTTGGTTATTATCGGTTCTAACGGTGCCGGAAAATCCACCTTGCTCAATATGCTTCTACGTTTGGTTGATCCAGACTCTGGCGACATTTTTATTGATGGTCAGAATATCAAGCATTGCCGATTATCCTCTGTTCGCCAAGCTATTGGCATTGTCAGTCCTGATCTGCCTTTATTACGAGGCAGTCTGGAACGAAATTTACGTTATCGTTATCGTAAAGCGACAGATGAAGAGTTACAGCAGGTATGCAAGTTATGTGGGGTTGATAAAGTGATTGCCGAATTGCCGGACGGGATCAATACACGGATTGTTGATGGAGGATTAAACCTTTCTTTTGGGCAGCGGCAACGAATTTTATTAGCCAGAGCATTGTTGGGTCAGCCTAAAATTTTATTATTGGACGAAGCGGATACTAACCTTGATTACACCTCAAAAAAACTATTCGAGCAGATTTTAGCGGATTATTCAGGAACAGTTATTATCATTACGCATAACTATGAACGCGCCTCCAACGCTAGTTATGTTTGGCATTTGGCTGATGGTTACGTTATTGAACAGGGAAGCCCTTCAGAACTCCTCAAACGTAACGGTGCAACATCTTCATTATTCAGTTTTAACTTGAAAGCGGTCATTTGAACAACACCAATTAGCCGCATTTTTTTAAACAAATACTCCACGGATCATGTTATGCCAGTAGCAGTCGCTAATAAAACCAGTCATCAACATAAAAACAGTGTAAAGACGCGAGTATCCAGGAATTATCCAGAATTTAAATATCATACTTATGTTCCCAGTTATGGTGCAGAAGGCTTGCCTGTTTTAGTTGCTGTACATGGTATTTCTCACCGGGCCAAGGAGCAAGTGAGAGCCTTTAGATATTTTGCAGAACGTTATGGATTTGTGGTGATTGCACCGTTATTTTGCAGAAAAAACTTTCCTGCTTATCAACGCCTAGGTGTAAGCAAACAGACGGTTCCCTGCTATTCAGATGTTGCACTGAATACATTACTTGATGAGGTGACAGAAGAAACTGGAGCAATTACTGAAAAAGTATATCTGTTTGGCTATTCTGCTGGCGGCCAATTTGTACACCGTTATGCAATGGCTTATCCGCATAGAGCTCATGCTGTAGTAACCGGTGCGGCTGGTTGGTATACGTTTCCTGATATAAACCAGCCTTTTCCCCGTGGCTTAGGAAATAATTCAAAAACACGTCCCATAAACTTTAATTTAAGTCAGTTTCTAACCATCCCAATGGCTGCGATAGTTGGCGAAAAAGACAATAACCCCAATGAAGCTGCATTTAAGCGTAAAATACAGCTTGACTTGCAACAAGGTGTGACACGCCTGGAAAGAGCAGAACACTGGATTACCGCCATGCAACAGGCAGCCGCTTTATATGGCTATGATACGCAATATAAAAAAATTATTCTGGCATCATGTGGGCACTCATTTACAGAATGTGTCGACAAGGGTCAACTGGCCTTTAGAGCCATCAAGTTTTTATTTGAAACGACTCGACATCAAAGAACAAATAAAACGACATTGCACAGCCTTCCAGACCCGCATGAAAAATATCGGGTGGCATAGCAAAGTAATGGGATAATAAGGAGTGATAATGTTTTTAAATTGCAATAAAACACAATATACCCAGATGAGGAAATTACCTGGAACCAGGGAAGGCCAAACCAGCCAGGTTTTGTCTGGCTTAACAAATACTAAACAGAAGGGCGGCAGGCGAGTTAGTTGCTTCAAAATAGTCTACTTGCTAATAGCCTTATGTATGCCTGTCTCTGGCTATGGTGAAAACAATATGGATAATGCCCATTTGTTTGCCCTTATTCAGCAACAACAACAACAAATCGAAGCATTGCGTCAGTTGGTCGCTGAACAACAGGTATTGGTGAGTCAACGTCTTGATTCAACAGAACATAATGTTAAAAAAGTCAGCAATTCATTCAATAAAGTTAGCATCAGTAAAAAAGGCTTAAAAATCAAATCAGCAAATGGTGATTTTTCTTTCCATGCGGGAGGGCGAATTCATGCCGATTATGCTAACTATAATGATGATAAGACGGCAATGGGTAATGGAGCTATATTACGTCGAGCTCGCATATATTTTAATGGCCGTTTTTTTCGTGATTGGCTTTATAAAGCTGAACTGGATTTTTCGAAAGTTGGTCGTGTTGGGCCACGCAATGTCTGGTTAGGCTATCGAGGCTGGAAACCGGTTTCATTCAAGCTGGGTAATTTTCAAGAACCCTTTAGCCTTGAAGAGATGAATAGCTCAAACGACATTACTTTTATGGAGCGTTCTTTAGCAAATACATTTGCGCCTAGCTACCATATGGGGATTGGGGCAAACATGCGTGGTGACTTCTGGAGTTTGTCTACCGGACTATTCGGTGAGTCTTTAAGCAGTAAGAATGATAATGTTGATAACGGCTGGGGAGTTGCAACCAGAGTAACAGTTGCACCGATATTAGCGGAAAATAAAATATTGCATATCGGTTTTTCCAATGAATACAGAAAAACCGATACAGATAATATAATCAGGATTCGTAGCAATCCTGAGTCTAGGGTTACAAACCGTCGTTTAGTTGATACTCGCACTATTACTGGAGTGGATCATAGCTGGTTATTTAATGGTGAACTGGCAGCTGTCTATGGGTCAATATCATTACAAGGCGAATATATCCATAGCCGATTAGTTCGTTCACAAGGAGATAGTCTGAATTTTCAAGGGGCTTATCTGCAGGGAAGCTGGTTTTTAACAGGGGAATCTCGACCATATAATGCTAAAAGAGGTGTTTTTAAACGCGTGACCCCCTTACATCATTTTGGAGCCTGGGAACTAGCCTTGCGCTATAGCATGCTAGATCTTAATGATAAAACAATTAATGGTGGTGAAGAAGACAATGTTACCCTCGGACTTAACTGGTATGCCAATTACAGTGTCCGTTTTATGTTGAATTATATTTTTGTTAATGCCCACCCTAACCGAGATGGCATTGCAGAAAATCCAGATATTTTACAAATGAGAGGGCAACTGGCTTTTTAGATTTCTCACAACAAATAACCTACCCAGGTTACACAGGGTTTTTATTCGTCTTCAAGGCGCAACTCGTCGCTGTGACCACCTTATTATCAGTATTAGCCAACCTTATGTTCGCACGATTATTCGTGAAAAACAAAACAAAACGGTTGAGTTTGGTGCAAAACTGAGTATCAGCCTAACTGGAGAAGGCTTTGCCTAGGTAGAGCATCTACGCTGAGATGCCTTTCATGAGGGGCTTGCTTTAAAAACACAGCTTGAAGCCTATCGTAAACGCACAGGACATTACCCGGAGAAAGTGTTTACTGATCCACTCTATGGCACACGAGAAAACAAGCGTTACCTCAAGCAAAAAGACATCCATTTTGCCGGTAAGCCGGCCAAAGAAAGTGACAAAAGAAAATCAAGAAGAAATCAAACAACAGAAAGCCCAGCGAAGAGCAGACTATCTACATTTTTTTCATGTATCCAAAGAGTGGAAGAGCGAAGCGTCATCCACCAATATAGCTAAAATTATATCTGGTAAAACTATAGAGATAAGGCTCTGGCAAGTCATGAACCCATCAAAAAATTAATTTTCCGGGGGCAAATGCAAAGCTCTGCTATCCAGAGCAAGAGCGGCCTCATGTAATGCTTCTGAGATTGAGGGATGGGCATGAATGG
>JAJRPW010000059.1 GCA_024280585.1 Alphaproteobacteria bacterium | reverse complement strand
ACTATAAAATTGGCGGTTGGTTCAATAATTAATTTACTTTTCGAGATGTTTTTAACCAAAGGGTATTTCCATTTTAATTCAGTCTCGGCTACAAACCTTGCAGAAGGGCCGTCCAGCTTCCTGCTGGCTGAATCTGATGGATTTTTCAGCACATCATCAACCAGATAACCATCCGACCGTAGCGAATTATTAATTTCAAATAAATGGCCGGATTTGGTTATATATGGAATCTTCCAGGTTCCTTTTAAAGACAGGCGGTTGGAGCTCGCACCCTCACTGCGCGATAAAGCAAGAATATTTGCATCAACAATAAGACTGGAATTAAATTTGCTTAATTTATGCTCACTGTGAAAATCCGTATGCGGCATAATTAGTGGCGTTTGTCCAGGATCATCATTTGGCCGCAAACCCTGAAATGAAAGGCTCTCAATGCGGATATAATCCCTGCCTTGTATACCATTTAGATTGATTTTCGAGGTTAATACATCCTCGTCACCGAAATTATATTTGCGTAAGTAAGTATCGTCGGTAGATCTTTTGCCAACAAATCCCCAGTTCCATATATCGTTAATTTCAAACCTGCCACGACCTTCTATATGCCCCCTGATTTCCTGTCCGGATAATTTATTGCCCACCTGGTCGATTTTATCAGGGTTAGTTATACTCGCAATCAGCTCATAATCGCCGTTTTTCACTAATTGCCGGTATTTTGCGGAGAGGATTCCCCCCTCTTTACCTGTGGCCGTCGGTGTAATGATTAAATCCTTATCCGGTGCTATATTGTAATAATAAGGAGCCTTTATTTTTGTGCCAAAGATTTTATCAGTTGAATAGCTTGGTGTCAGGAACCCATTTTTGCGGTCAGCATTTGGTGTGGCATGGGAAATATACGGTGTATATAATGTCGGAACACCATATATTTCAAAGAAAGCATGGTTATAAGATATGCGTTGCTTGCTTTCATCAATGGTGGCTTTCCGGGCTTTAATTTGCCAAAGAGGGGCTTTCTCAGGTTTATTCTCGCAAATAGGACAAGGTGAATATACAATTTTCTCAAAGATTGTTATAGAATTATTAAGTTTCTCAGCTTTTATTGCTGCAATTCGCGAGTTATCAGATAACCTTGCGCTGAAATTATCAATTACACCCTGTTTGAAATTATCCTTTAATTCTATGTTATCGGCAAAAATTATATTACCATTACCTTCATGCAAACTAACATTACCCGATGCTGTAACGATATTATTTTTTTGGTCATAAATTATTTTATCGGCAACTAATATCTTATCGCCTTGTGTTAGCTGCACATTGCCCGTGGCTATAGCAAGGGACGTTTTCTTATCATAATAAAGTTCATCAGCTTCAATAAGAGCCGGAGAGTTTTTTAACTCCTCGGCAGAGATTTTTTGCGCGGCAATTGCTGATGAGAAGCTGCATAAAATAAATATAAAATAAATAAATAAGCGCATAATTGTTAATTTTTGGTTATGGGAAGCAATCCAGAATTATAATATTTTTAACTTGTCATGTCATTAGGCAATTTTGCCATAATTTAGGGCATTTTCAAACAGTCCTGCCTAAGGGTTCATTACTATATAAATGTACGTTCAGTAAAAGCCCAAAAGACACCAACATTGTCATCATTATCGTTCCACCATAAGATAATAATGGTAGTGGTGCTCCCACAATCGGGATGAGCCCCATAACCATAGCAATGTTTATAAATATATGAAAAAACAATATGTTAGTAACTCCTATGGCCATAAGTCGGCCGAAATGGCTTCTTGCTGCCAGTGATATAAAAATACCGTAAGCAATTACTATTGCGTATAAAATTATTACCGTTAAACCGCCAATAAAACCGAATTCTTCAGCTAACATTGTGAAAATAAAATCTGTTTGTTTTTCGGGCAAGAAACTTAACTGGCTTTGCGTTCCTTTTAAAAATCCTTTGCCGGAAAACCCACCAGAGCCAATAGCGATCTTCGACTGCAGGATATTATAACCATTACCCAACGGGTCAGTTTCAGGATTTAAAAATGCCAGAACACGCTGTTTTTGATAATCATGAAGATACACCCATAAGAACGGGACAGAGCATATTCCACCTATAATTACCACCATAAATTTCCATATTTTTACTCCCGCAGCAAAAAATACTGCGCCCGCCACCATCAGGATTATAAGTGCGGTTCCAAGATCAGGTTGTTTTAGCACAAGAGCAACCGGTACAATAATCATAATTAAAGGCGGGATTAAATATAAAATTTTATGTATATTCACAGAGCTTGTAGCATGAAAATAACGAGCCAAAGCGAATACTATACATATTTTCATGATTTCGGAAGGTTGTATATTAAAGCCTCCTATTCTTATCCAGCGTGTTGCTCCCATTGATGTAGTGCCAAAAAATTCCGTTATTACAAGCGCAGATAGTGCCAGAAAATATATCAGATAAGAAGTTTTCAGCCAAAATTTTATATCAATTACAGCAATCAATATCATAATTGGAAATAATATAATAAAACGTAACATTTGCTTGGATGCCCAGGGAGAAAAATTTCCCTCTGCCGCTGAATATAACATAGCAAAACCAACGGAGGCTAAAATAGTAATAAGAAAAATTAACGACCAATTAAGGCATATAATTTTGCCAAAAATTGTTTTATTATTTACCGACATTTCAGGATTCTCCGGTCTTGTTTAGTTTATACGCCTCATACAAAATATCTCTTGCGATTGGAGCTGCAGCTGCAGATCCACCGCCACCATGCTCAACAACCACCGCTACAGAATATTTAGGATCCTTAATGGGGCCAAAACCGACAAAAAGTGCATGGTTTTTTGTTCTTTTTAACTCTTCTTTTGTTAAACCCTCCAAGCTCTCCAACCCTTTTTTGGAAATTACTTGTGACGTTCCTGTTTTTCCTGACATCGAAAAATCCTTGCTTCTTATACGGCTACCAAACGCAGTTCCGCCAGGGACATTAATAACCCGCCTCATTCCATCCCGGACAAAGGCCAGATGCTCCTCATTCACATCCAACGGCTGGAAATTATTTGGGTCAGCAATATCAGGTGAATTAGTAAACGATAATTTAGGATTTACATTTTTGCCACTTGCTATACGCGAAACCATTACCGCAAGTTGTATCGGCGTAGTAAGCATATATCCCTGTCCGATTCCTACATTTAAAGTGTCGCCCAATTGCCACGAAACATTGTATTTATCTTTCTTCCATTTGGTTGTCGGCACTAATCCGGTTGATTCACCGGAAAGATTCAGGCCAATTTTACTACCAAGCCCAAATTTTCTAGCCATCTCCGCAATTTTATCTACCCCAATCTTCTTAGAGGTATTGAAAAAATATACATTACAGGAATGCATAATAGCCTGTTTCATGCTCATATGACCGTGACCACCTTCTTTCCAGCAACGAAAACGGGTTTTGCCTACATCCATATAACCCGGGCAGTAAATCTTTTTGTCGGGATCCACCCCATCCTTAAGCGCAGCTAAAGCTACAATTAATTTAAATGTAGAACCAGGAGGATATTGATTCGAAATTGCCTTGTTTATAAGTGGTTTGTCTGGATTTTCTATCAGACTTCTCCAATAATCCGAGCTAACTCCATAGGTGAATTGATTAGGATCAAAGCCGGGATTGGAAATAAATGACAATGTTTCACCATTAGTTACATCTATGATTATTGCACTGCCGCTTTTGCTGCCAAATCTTTTCCCTACAAATTCCTGCAATTGCTTATGGATAGTTAATTTTAATTCTTTGCCGGGCTGGCTTTCTTCCCGATTCAGCTCTCTGACAGTCAAGCCGAACGCATCAACCTCCATTTTTTTAACACCGACTTTCCCGCGCAAAATCCCCTCAAAGGATTTCTCCATCCCGCTTCGGCCTATTTTGAAATCAGGATGATTTAGCAAAGGGTTTTTTTTGATCTCCCTCTCCGATACAGGACCTAAATAACCAATCAAATGCGGGGATATACTGCCTAAAGGGAAATGCCTTATTTGCCCGACATCTATTGATATACCCGGTAAGTCTGGAGTGTTTACTTCTATTTTAGCCACATCCTGCCAGGTCAAATGATCATGCAAAAGCAATGAGTTTCGGGATTTATGACCTTTGATTTTTTTAAGAATTTTATTCTTTGTCGCTGCGCTTAATTTAAGTATATCACTGAGTTTATTTATTGTTTCTTGCTTGTCGGAAGTTATTTCCGGATCGAATAATATACGGTAATAATTCTTGTTTTCTGCTAATATTTCGTTATTTCTATCCAGAATTTTCCCCCTTAATGGCGGCACTAAAAGTAGCTTGATTCGGTTGCTGTCAGAAAAAGTTTTATATTCATCAGACTTCACGATTTGCAAGTGATATAGTCGGCCAATCAAGGAAAAAAGCAGCGTCGCCTTTAGGCCGCTTAAAAATAAAACGCGCCTTGTAAAAAGTTTACCTCTTTTATTCTTATTAAGCATCGGCTGGTTGTTCCGGCAATGTTGTTATTATAAAATTAAATAGACTATGAAAAACAGGGTATAGCGCAATTGATATCAGCAACTGCACAAATATCACTCCAATTGGAGCCATAGCGCCTGTCACCAAAGCAAATAAACCATATTTAAAAACCATGAATGAGGCTGCCATTAAAGCAAAACCCTGCCATACGACTACGAACGATTCCTTTGAGTATTTATCCTTTAAAAACATGGTTGTTGACCTGAACAGTAAATTATTCAACGCGTTAAATCCAAACGGGAATCCAGTTATAGCATCTTGGGTGAGTCCCATTAAAAATACAAACCAGTTGGGCATTAATTCCGGCCGATAAACACACCAATAGTATATTACCATTAAATCGACCAAAGGAAAAAATGTTTTAGCGCCGGGAATCCCGAGTGGTATGAAGCTCAAAATAACTAATAAAATAGCTATTATTTTTGGATAAAATAATTTTATTTTGAGAAAAACCGACATGATTAACCTGCATAATTGATTATACTAAGATGCTCAAGTCTGTGCCATCTGACAAATGGTTGAATTTTATAAATATTATCATCAGTTTTTTCTATAACGCCAATTTGTATGCCTGGTGGAAAAAGTTCGCCATCCCCCGATGTTACAACAATTTCGCCTTCTGCAATCCTTGTATCCTTGGCTAGATATTTAAGCCTAGGGAAGTTGCTGTTATTCCCCGATAAAATGCTGCGCTCTCGGCTGTTAGAACTTATGACAGGGATCTTGGAGTTTATATCGGTAAATAATAATACGCGGGAATTTTTTCCACCCACCTCAATTATTCGTCCTACCAAGCCGGACTCGTTCACAACAGCCTGGCCTTTTTTTATGTTATCTTTTTCACCTGCATTTATTATGATAGAGCGTAGAAAAGGGTTTGATGCATCGCCAACCACTTTTGCCGATATAAACGAATATTCTGGCTTGGAAATATAATTTAAAAGCCCACGTAGCTTGACATTCTCAGTTTTTGTCTGCGACAAGGAAATTAATTGGTTTCGCAGTTTTTTATTTTCCTGTTGCAATGATTCATTTTTATCATGCACAAAAAAATAGCTCCTCAAAGATTCATTAGCACTAAAAGCCCAACTAAAAGGTTTGGCAACTACGTCAATAAACGGTGCTGTGGTTTCTAATATTGCGATACGCATTTTTTTGGAAGCAACGCTTTCGTCCTGGCTTATGAAAAGCCCCGCTACAGAAATAATTATAAGAATAATCAGAGAAAAACGTTTTATTAATGCCCGAGCTGGTTTTGAAATATGTATAATTGAGCTTGAACTCACTTTGCCGCCAGATCCTAAAACCATATAAAAATCCAAATATTTTAATTTACACTGCGCCCTGATTTCCTGCTTTAGTAATAAAACAGGAACACTATACATATAACCACAAAGCGAATGTAATCAACTTCAGTGCAAGTGCAAGTTTTTATACCAATTCCATATCTTCTCCGAACGTTGTCGTACTGCGGACTCGTCGTATTCACCTATTAACGAATTATTAGTCAGCACCACAGCAAAGAGCTATCTGAACATAAGCTATACATTCAGACATTATTCCTGTTTAAACAAAATATGGTGTTTTAATTGCTTATGGTTTTCCAGGGCTTTACCAGTTCCAAGCACCACACAAGATAAAGGATCGTCGGCAACAAACACAGGAAGGCCGGTTGCATCTCTTAAAACTGTATCTAAATTATTCAATAAAGCACCACCGCCGGACATCACAATTCCCTTATCAACAATATCCGAAGATAATTCAGGAGGAGTGCATTCCAAAGCGATTTTTACAGCCTCAACGATCTGGCTAACAGGTTCTGTCAGGCTTTCTGCCACTTGTGCTTCAGTCAAAACAATTTCCTTCGGCACGCCATTAACCAAATCACGCCCTTTGATTTCCATAACCTTGCCTTCACCTTCATCAGGAATACAGGCTGAGCCAATAGTTTTCTTGATTTTTTCAGCTGTAGATTCACCAATTAGCAAGTTATGGCAACGGCGAATATAAGAAATAATTGCTTCATCCATCATATCGCCGCCGACTCGAACCGAACGCGCATAAACAATTCCGCCAAGGGAAAGCACTGCAACCTCAGTTGTTCCACCACCAATATCAACAATCATGGAGCCTGTAGGCTCTGTAACCGGAAGATCAGCACCAATTGCAGCAGCCATTGGCTCTTCAATCAGGAATACTTCACGTGCGCCAGCGCTTTCAGCCGCATCTTGTATGGCACGCCTTTCAACGGGAGTTGAGCCAGATGGCACGCAAATAATTATAAGCGGACCTGTAAGCCATTTACGGTTATGAACTGTGCGAATAAAATGTTTAATCATCTCTTCAGCGCCTTTGAAGTCAGCAATAACACCGTCTTTTAAGGGGCGAATCGCTTCAATTTCAGCCGGAGTTCTGCCCAACATCATCTTCGCTTCATTACCAAAAGCATAAGGAACGGAATTACCTTTATCCCTAAGCAGGGCAACTACTGATGGCTCATTTAGAACAATACCCCTTCCGCTTACATAAACCAGAGTGTTGGCCGTTCCTAAATCTATTGCCATGTCACATGATAAAGAGCCGAATATTTTTGATAACATTTTGTTTTTTACCTTTTGTTAGAGTTTATTTATACAATGCTTAAATTCATAATTATAGGACTAATGTAACCAACTTCAGTGCAAGTGCAAGTTTTTAGTGTAAATAAGATGGAGTTTTTATTCTTTCAGACCGCCTATCTTATTGACTGCGGCTAAATAAGCAAGTGCTGATGCAACTAAGGTGTCAGTATTTCTTGAATTACCCGTCACAATCCGCCCGTCATTATTCAAACGCACAGTAACCTCAGCCTGTGCGTCTGTTCCTCCGGTCACCGCATGCACCTGATATAACTCCAATTTAGCACCATGTGGAACTAATTTTTTTATACCATTGAACAGCGCATCAACTGGTCCATCGCCTGTTGTCTCAGCCTTTTCTACCCGCCCTTTAATATTTAATTCCAGGTTTGATTGCGGCTTTCCGTCAGACCCACAAATAATTTGTAATGACTCAAGTTCAATCGCCTCAACAACCTTAATAGCATTATTATCAAGAAGTGCTATAATATCCTCGTCGTAAATTTCTTTCTTTTTATCGGCAAGATCTTTGAAATCAGCAAATGCTTGCGCAAAAACATTATCACCTAAATTAAAACCCAATTCCTCAAGTTTTTTCTTGAAAGCATGGCGGCCAGAATGCTTGCCCATCACCAATTCTGATTTATGCAATCCGACCGATTCGGGTGTCATTATTTCATAAGTGCTGGCATTTTTTAACATTCCATCCTGGTGTATGCCTGATTCATGGGC
This sequence comes from Alphaproteobacteria bacterium, assembly GCA_024280585.1. Taxonomy (GTDB): domain Bacteria; phylum Pseudomonadota; class Alphaproteobacteria; order Rickettsiales; family UBA6187; genus JAJRPW01. The sequence goes on along the minus strand of JAJRPW010000059.1, from coordinate 1,533 downwards.
AAATGCATTTGAACCAACAATAGCCTTATTATTTTGTACTACAAAACCGGTGATTGTTGATACTAACTTCGATGCGCGGATTATTTGCGTGCTGTCGATATTTGTTTCATATGGCAAAGCGTCATTGCGGGTTTTAATCGCCATAACAATTTCTTCCAAAGCTGTATTGCCGGCGCGTTCACCAAGCCCATTTATGGTGCATTCAATCTGGCGCGCACCAGCTCCAATCGCCGCCAGGGAATTGGCAACAGCCAAGCCCAAATCATCATGACAATGAACGGAAATTATCGCTTTATCTATGTTGGGCACTCGGTTTCTGACCATTTGGATAAGTTCCGCATATTCAGTTGGGGTTGTGTAACCAACTGTGTCCGGTAAATTAATCGTGGTTGCGCCGGCATTAATAGCGGTTTCAACGGCTTTGCACAAGAAATCGTCTCTTGTGCGCGTGGCATCCATTCCTGACCATTCCACGTCACCGCATAAATTGCGTGAATATGAAACAGAATCCCTGATAGCCTCAAGCACTTCCTCCTCGGTCATTTTGATCTGATATTTTAAATGAATTTCGCTGGTGGATATGAATGTATGAATACGGCCGTTTTTGGCCGTTTTAATTGCCTCTGATGCCGCATCAATATCAGGACGTTTTGCCCGTGCAAGCGAACAAACTACTGCATCTTTTACCACCTTCGCCACTTCATTTACCGCCTCAAAGTCACCCTTTGATGCGATAGCAAAACCGGCCTCAATTATATCCACACCCATTTTATCCAATGTTTGGGCAATTAATATTTTTTCGTTCATATTCATCGTTGCGCCGGGCGATTGCTCACCATCGCGCAATGTTGTGTCGAATATGATTATTTTGTCTTTTTTAGTCATTTGTTTTTTCCATTATGTAAATCTTTGTGCCTATATCATCTTTATCATTGCGTAAAAAGCTGAAACCAGCCTTTTCATAGCAACGAATCGCCCTTTTATCACTTGTGAAAGGGTCAACTATTATTTTTTGAGTATCAGGCAGAGCAAGAAGCCTATCCGTGAACGCATTGACCACCTTATTTCCATATCCTTTGCCAACATAATCTTCTTCTCCTATGAATATATCAAATCCCAATGCTCCATCTGGCTGGTCTTTTAATGCTTCCCAGCTGTTTTTATCCAAGTGATAATACTGGATGTAGCCTATCGGTCTATCGTTGATTTCTATTATAAACGGTACCGTACCACCGTCACCGCCAATTTTATCTAAAATAGCTTTTTTTGGTTCGTAGCCTTTGCGAAACCATTTTTCCTTCACATGTGGTTTTTCGCACCAGATATAATACAGCGCCACATCGTCTTTTGTAAAGTTTTTAAACGTTATTCTGTATAAAAGAATAATTAGTAATAATAACTTGACAAGAGCTGGCGGGGGGGGGGTATAATGCGCGCAAGTTACACGATATATTAAAATAAAAAGAGAAACAAGGAAAGGAAAAATGAGTAGAGAATATAGTAGTTTTAGTGGTAGAAATTTATTTGTGGCTT
>JAJRPW010000058.1 GCA_024280585.1 Alphaproteobacteria bacterium | reverse complement strand
TCGAATTGCTATCTCTTTCTTCTCTGTGGGAGCCGATTTTTGGCGATGGCCTGCAAGGCGGCGAGGATAAGCAATTATCGATTCCGCCGAGTAAATTACAGGATTTCATTACGGTCGTAAAGAATAATTATCAGCAACAATCGCTAAAAGGGCACAATCCGGTATTGCTGGTCAACCCTGCGATAAGGCCTTATGTGCGCTCGGTTATTGAAAGATTCCGCCCAATGACGGTTGTTTTATCACAAAATGAAATCTATCCAAAAGTTAAAATCAAAACTTTAGGGCAAATATAAGTCAGAGGTTTGCAAAGATAATGCATGAATTGAGTCGTTTAATTCATCGGCCAGTATTTTATAAACCAGCTTATGCTGCTTGATTTTTGTCAGCCCCTTAAACTCATCAGCGATTATTTTCAGGGTAAAATGCGTCTGCCCCCCTTCTTTATAGCCGGCATGGCCTATATGTTTTTCAGAATCATCAATGATTTCCAGCGACTTAACGGCAAGAGATGATTCTAATTTGTGTTTTATAATGTTAGCGATTTTCATTTTCGTTTAATAAATGTATCAATTTGCAACCACTTGTATCATATTTTTGTGTCAAATATGGACGCTAACTATAAATACATCTAAAATAATTACAATAGTTATTATTAATATAATCACTATAACACTTGATAAACCTGTGGTTTCTTGCTATCTAAGGGTGCAAAAGGAATAGTTGGCACATCTTTTGCTTGAATTAGTAACAAAAGCAATGTTTGCCACTTAATTTAAGGAAAGTAATTTTAACAAGGAGATCTACAATGGCGAGAAAGAATGAGTTTACGGAAAGAGTCGATACTATAATAGGCATGAAAATACAGGAATTGCGTATTTCCATGGGGTTATCGCGCCAGCAATTAGCTGCGAAAATCGGCGTAACCCACCAACAATTACAAAAATACGAGAAAGGCACCAACCGCATATCGGCGGGAAGACTGGCTGCAATCTCGAAAGCGCTTAAAAAATCTGTCGGGTTTTTCTTTGAAGGCATTGAGCAGGAGCAGGATTTATTGCCAAGCCAGCATCAAAGGATGTGTATTGAGGTTTCGCGCAATTTTTTGCGTATAAAAAACCCTATGCATCAGAATGCGATCAACCTATTGGTTCGGACTTTATCCGAAAATTAGAAGTAGCGCTCAAATAAATGTCAAAAAGAGGGGCTTTTGCGCCTCTTTTTGCATTTCACGACAAAACCATGTTGCAATTTATATAATTTGTGTATATCTTGCGGTAACTTTTAAAATCGGGGAAGACGATGACATTACCTTTATTGCCGAAAGCGACTGCTGTATGGCTTGTGGACAACACCACACTTACTTTTGACCAGATTTCTGACTTTTGCGGCATGCATCCCATGGAGGTGCAAGGCATTGCAGATGGTGAAGTTGCAGCTGGAATTATCGGAAAAAGCCCTGTACTTGCAAGCCAATTGTCGAAAGATGAAATTGCGCGCTGTGAAAATGATGACAAAGCGAGCTTGAAATTATTAGCTGCTGCGGAAAAATATATCAAAAGCAATCAGGAAAAGAAGAAGAAAAGCCGCTATACTCCGGTGGCCAGAAGGCAGGATAAGCCCGATGCGATTGCATGGATTATCAAACATTGCCCGGATGTGAAGGACAGCCAATTGACAAAATTAATCGGCACAACCAAGAATACGATCGCGGCGATTCGCGAAAAATCGCACTGGAACTGGGGCAATATCACCCCGCGCGACCCGGTTTTACTTGGTCTTTGTAAGCAAATTGACCTGAATAAGATGGTTGAGAAAGTCAATGCTGACAGAGAAAAAGAAGAGGCAATCAAAAACGCCAAGCCGAAGAAAAAGGCTTAGTTTTTGTTTTGTAAAGCCTATCGCTCCTTTCTCCATAAGTTTTAACTCACTTTATCGTCAAGATTCTGAGTCATTCCAGCGCAGGCTGGAATCTAGTACAATAAACAAATTTCTACCTCTAATAGCTTGATATTGTCTATATTTTTTGCAATAGGACTAGATTCCAGCCTGCGCTGGAATGACTCAGAATAATTAATCAAAGTAGCGCAAAGTATTTTAATTTAAAAACCCCTCACCTGTAAAGAGGGAGAGGGAGTGCCACCATTTTACCACACTGAACAAAAAAAAAGCCGAGGAAAAATCCCCGGCTTTTTGTTTAGTGAGTGTTTTTATATACCAGCATCAGGATCAGGATCAGGAAGACCACCAGCATTACCATCAACACAAGAGGCTGTTCCTTTAGGATCCATGACACCAACTATTGCATCCGCGCCGAAGATTGCACCAATACCGATACCAAGTGCTAAGGCTACACCCCAGGAGATTTTACCCAAAAATAGCGAGAATCCCAAGAATATAATACCAAAGGCTGCAACACCACGAGCAACAGGCCCTTGCAATTCATCTACAATATTACAAATCACGCCCGCAACTGCATCACCAGCAGAAGAAATCCCTGGCATGGTCAAAACAATCGCAGCCAATGAAAAGGCCAGCGCCGTGTTGAAAGTTTTTTGATCGACTTTAAAATTTAACTTAGCTTTGCAGTAGTTAACTGTGTGTTTTAAATGTGGAATTAACATAACAATCTCCTTTAATAATTAAAAATACTAAAATTCCCCAGAAACAGAGATTGTAATAATCAATGCTCCATAAGTTAAGTTTAGCACGTCTATATTAAAGTTATATTACAATGGTGTAATTTATTATTATAATTAATGCAGTTTTTTATTCATCTCCAAAATCGCCTTGCCGACTAAATCCGCCGATTTTTTCTTATCCATTTGCTCTAAAACCAAAGCGCGGACAGTGCTTATAGCGATATCGACCGAATTATTACGAACTTCCTGCAAAATAGCCGCCTCATAGGCAGAAATTTTCTGCATGGCAACCTCGATTCTTTTATTCAGCGACTCTTCCAGCTGCTGTCCAGCCTCATCAATTATCCGTTTTGCCTCCGCAGCCGCATCAATCAGGATATTCTCCGACTCTTTAACCACATCCTTTTGCTTACGTTGATAAGACGCTAAAAGTGCCTGTGCTTCTTCTTTTAAGCGCAAAACTTCGTCCAACTCATCCTGAATTTTCTGCGCGCGCGCATCCAAAGCCGGCCCCACCGCACGGCCAATTGGTTTGTAAACCAGCCCTATAAAAATCACAAAAGAAAGCCCAACCCAAAAAACTTC
>JAJRPW010000057.1 GCA_024280585.1 Alphaproteobacteria bacterium | reverse complement strand
TAACCAACGAAATAGCTTGGCTTTTGAATTCAGCTGTATAAACCGCCTTTTTCTTTGTCATAATAACATTCCTCTTAAGTTGAAACCCTTGTATAGGATTTGTCCTCAAAAGTATAGCCGCTTCAATATTGCTCCGGCTGAGTTTGAGGCTAATTCAAATATTGCAAAAAAATGTGTCCGCTAAACTGTTGACAGGTCATTAGGTTTTTTGCGGATAAGACTTACAAAAAAATGACAAGACTTGTTTCTGACAAGGTTATAAATAAGTGCATTTAAAGAACCTTATACATCATATTTAATCTTAAAACTCTATAAACGGATTTTATCTATCCGTGAAGGAAAAGTTACCTTAAATCCTCGGGATTGCTTATTTTACCCGTTTCAATATCAAGGTCATACCTAACCCATGAAAAAGCAAAAACTTTATCTAATTCTTTATTATACATAATACTTAGATACCCTGAACCTTTTCTCCCAAGTGTAGGTGGTTCAATTTGCCAAATAAAAGCACCATCTTTATCATAACAAAATATATTTCTCGTACAATCAAATCTTTCTTTAATATGATCTTTATAGCCAGAAATAAGAACTATTATTTTTTCTTTATTTTCTAAAATATTAGATATTTTAGAGGGAAAAGAAACCTCATTACCATTTATCTCTAAAGTGTAATCATCTAATTTATTTACATTCTTTTTGCTTCTAAAAAACATTACTTTATTGACCTCGCATTAATGAACCAATCTTCATTAGGTTCAACTTCAAAACTATATTGCATACCTAATCCATCCTGATCAAAGTTAGGATTAACATGTCCTCTATAAAGAGTAGTATTATCAGGAACTACAACATCAACTATCATATTAGGTGTTTTTGGTAAAGCCAGTTTTTGTTGGATTTGCTGTGGGGTTAGCCCTGCTATATCATGTTCTCTTACAATCCAATACCCATTTGGATTGTTTACACCACCAAGGAATACTCTAACAAAACTTTCATCTGCTCCAGTTGTAAATTTCATCACATCCGTACCAGGAAGATATGGAGGGCTTCCAAGATTAAGTGCATTGTTTACATCATCTGCTTCAATTGAAACAATATTTTTTCTTAAATCAACAGCAACAGAATTATCTACTTTAGAAAGATTTGGTATTTTATTTCCACTTGCCGCATCAGGCACACCCACTTTTTTCAACTGAGCAATTTTACCAACTGTTCCAACTGGAATTACTATTGATAGAATTTTGCCTGCGCCGATTAGTTGGCTACGAAGCCTTGGGTCTATAGCGTTCCAGTTTGTACTAACTACCTTACCAGTTTTATCATCCCAATAAGTCACTGTTACACCAGCAACCTCACCAATTCCAGCCAATACTTTAAACGTAGCTTCTGTAGCATCAGGGAAAGTTTCATAGGAAAGCGTTACCGCTTCCGCAACTCCATTGGCTACAGCAACACTAAGAGGATCTTCGCCATTACCGATTATTTCTAACCCATCTGCAATACTTCCATCGCCCACTTCTGCTGCGTAAAGCTCGGCTAGAACTGTTGCAAGTGCAATAGTAGCAATACACGCTCCCGTTCCACATAAATTATTTTGAACCGCTGTCACACCAGACTGACTCGCAACCTTTATCGTTGTTGTGTCATCACCACCATCGGCAACTAACATGCCGCCACCGAGTGCTGCAAGCTGTCCAAATAATTTAGGGTTCTTTTCAACTGCGTCCAATGCTTTTTGAATGGTATCTTTATCATTAGCTTGAACAGCCGATTTTAAATCAGCCATCGCATCATCAAGCATTATTTCACCGACTATTTCGGCGGCAACGGCTCCGGCTGCACCTCCCTTACAAGAACCCGCAATAGCTCCAGCCGCGCAGCCAATAACTGCATGGGCTATTTTATGTTCAATACCTTTTAATTTTGAAACTCCGCTTGTCTGAATTAATTCAGCCTGAACAGCTGCTGCAGCACCATACTTGACATTTTCAACCCATGTATCACCGAAGTCATCCAGTCCATCACCATTAACAATAGTTTCAACGCCCGCTCCGATTGTTGAGTTTACAAGGGTTTTTGTGGCGTGTTGGCCAATTGTTAGGCTGGAGGAGGTTACTTTTCAATAGAGAGGGGTTCAGCAGAGCCGTCTTCTATATCTTTTGATATTTCTTTTAGTATGTTACTGGACATAATGTTTTCTGAAAACAAACAAATATCTTCTATTTGTTCATCATAAATAAGTTTAAATTTAACAGAATCAATTTTAAGTTCTAGTAACAGAACATCCACTAAATATTCATTCAATATTTCCGCATTATACTTTTTTATTAAAAAATCGCGAAAAATTATTGGGTCATTATAATTATCACACCATATTTCTAATTTCAAATCTTTTAATCCGTTTTTTTTTAATTTTAACATAATTATTCAATACCAAATTGTCTATTAACTATAGGGTTAGTTCTAGCTGATGATTCAATTATTTCTTGATAAATTTGGCTAGATGATGGATTAGTAATTCCATTTCTTTCTATTAATTTACTTTTAGTTAAATCCATTAATTTACTAAAACTTATGTTAGGTTTTGAGTATTCTAAACTGTTGGCAACATTACGATCAATCATAGCATCTCTTGTTTTACTCCGATAGTAATTTCTAAGCTTACTTGCCTGCTTAGCTCTGTCCTCTATGGATAAAGCTTTATTTATTTGATCAGGTATACTCTTTACATTATCAACATACCACTTTCTAGAGATGAAATTATCGAGCGATTTTGGCGATGGAATATTATCTAAATTCTTTATTACGCTCTTTATGCTGCTAGCAGTATTTTTGACTACAATGAGCGCCCCTTTGACAATAGCTCCGCCAGCAACCAATAAAACAGCATCAATAGTATCACCTGGCTGTATAACTTTTTGCACCGTTAGAGTGATATATATCGCTGCTTTTTCAATTGGATTGTCGCTGTCGAGATATATATCGGCAAGTTCGCTTGCAACCATATACTTATACTTTGCAAGGTATGAATCCAGTTCTGCCTTAGCCTCTCCATTTTTAATACTCTCAATCGCCTTTTGAATTCCACTAGTCGCATTATTCGCCGCGGCATTGCCTGCTAAATCGCTGGCAGTTTGCACGCCTGCGGCATCTTCACCAGCGGCGGCGGCGGCAAAAGCACCTGCGATTTGGGCAATGCCAACCGCTTTTTGCTCGGCCATAGTCAGGCCGGTTATAATATTTGCTTTCTCCGAGGCGGATAAATCTCCATCGGCGAGGGCATCTTCAAACGCCTTGTTGGTGGCATCCTGCTGACGGTCAAGGAATTTCGTCGCAACAAGCTCACCCGCCGCAGCACCGATTGCACCTGCGCTGCAGCCGCCACCGCCTGCTTCACCTGCCGCACAGCCAACCGCGGCATGAGCCACTGCCGCACTAATATCATTTAAGCCCTGTTGTCCGATAAATTGTGCAGCTTCGGCAGAAATTCCATTAATCAATGATGTTTTCAGGTTTTCAACAAGATTTTGACCAAGATCTGTGTCGTTTATAGCCGAATCAACCGCTGTGGTAGTTCCGGCGGTAATTGCTACACGTTTTGCCTGATCTATCAATTCTAAATTTACAAATTTCCCGCCAAGTGCTAATTTATCCAATATTCCAGCTGTAACACCAGCAGTTACAACCGAAATTGCGAGGTTTTTCAGGTATTCGTCCGAGCCTATTTCATCCAAAACCTCGCCCATATCGCCGCCGTTGTTGATGGTAGATATTGTCGTAGTTGAGGCAAGAGAAATCACGGCTGCGTTGGCTGCCGCTGTTCCAGCTGCGCTTGTGGTGCCAAACAATGCCGCACCTGCTCCCGCTGAACCAGCACCCCAAGTCAAAACAGTCACCACAATAACGATAATCACAGCGGCGGCGGCGGTTAGGCCTTGTTGTTTGTAATCCCAGTTTTGGTAGGCTGCATCAACCTGGTTCCAGTCGATGTTTGGGTTATTTTTAAGCTGTGCCAGATATTCAAGGCCGGGTTGTTTTGCCAGAATGTCGATTGATTCTTGCACGCTGCCGGCGTTTTTTATGTCTATTTCGATGCCTTTTACAGCATTTATCACAAGGTTGTTTCTGGCTACAATTTCTGTGAATATGGCAGTTTCTATAACATTGCCCGAACCTGCATCTTTGCGCCAGTATGCGCCATCATAAGATGTTGAATGATCAACGCTGTCTGTATCTTTGGCCGATAGCAGTTTGATTTTACCGTCAGAAGTAAGCGTTACATTATCCCCTTCCAGGTGCGAGGCTACTACTGTTGTATCACCTGTGGAATGCATGATTAAATTGCCGGCGGCATTTATTTGCGACATTATATTATAGCCTTGAGACTGCGTAAGTTTATCCTCGGAGTTTCTTAAGCGCTCATTCTCACTTGACCAAATGTTAGTCGCAGCGGCAAAGTTACCGAAGCTATTCATCTCACGATCCGTTCTTTGGAATTTAGTATGAACTTCCCTAGCGGCTGCGATTACAAGCTGCTCATCGGCAGTAATGCTTATATCACCTGTTGTAGTTTTGAATTCTGAACCGACAACTACAGTATTTCCGCCAGATGTAGTGGTTAGATTTCCGCCAACAGTGATTTTTGTTCCAATATTTGTGCTATCGAAAGTTTCGGTTTGAGTTGTGGTTGTGCCGAATAAGCCTCTTTTTGTGGTTTTAATTTTCTGATCTGAGCTGTTGGTTTCATTGGCGAATGTAAGATCGTCACCAGCATTAAAAGTGGCATTTCCAGC
>JAJRPW010000056.1 GCA_024280585.1 Alphaproteobacteria bacterium | reverse complement strand
CGATGGCTGAGGTTATAATTACTCCGACTTCGAGGATGATCGGGCGTAATTTGGAGCAGGTCGGGTTTCATCACAGGCATAATTCTGTGGTGCTGGGAATTCAGCGTGAATCGAGAATAATTCGCTCGCGTGTATCGGAAATACGCCTTGCTGCTGGTGACGTTTTGCTGGTTTTGGGCAAGAGAAAAGATATAATGGCGCTGCAGGAAAGTAAGGATTTATTGCTGCTGGAGTGGTCTACAGAAGAGATTCATTCGGGTAGTAAAGCCAAGCAGGCCGGTGTTATTTTGGCTGCAGTAGTTACACTTGCGGCGTTTGATATTGTGCCGATTGCGATTTCTGCATTTGCCGGGGCTACAGCGTCAATTATTAGCGGGTGTTTGAATTTAAGGCAGGCACGGCGGGCTATTGATAGCCAGGTTGTGTTGATTGTTGCGGCATCGCTGGCGCTTGGTGCTGCTTTACAGGCAACAGGTGGTGCCTCATATTTAAGTCATTTACTAATTTCTGCGCTGGATGGGGCTGCGCCGATAGTGGTAATGTCGATATTATTTTTGATTATGGTCGCCGTAACGAATGTTTTGAGTAATAATGCCAGTGCGGTTTTATTTACACCGATTGCGGTTGAGTTAGCTGTGGAGTTAAATGTTCCTGTTGAAATGTTCATTTTTGCGGTGATATTTGCTTGCAATTGTTCTTTTATCACACCGATTGGTTATCAGACGAATTTGCTTGTAATGGGGCCGGGGCATCATAAATTTTCTGATTTTATGCGTGCCGGTTTGCCTCTTGCAATTATTATGTGGGTTACATATACATTATTCGCACACTGGTTTTTTGGGCTTTAGCTAGGAAAAGGAAAATATGAAAAATAATCAAATAAAACGCAGGGCTTTTTTAACCTCAGCGGTTGCGGCGGGAGCTGCGGCGGCCACGTTTAATTTTCCAATGCCCGCGATAGCATCCGGTAAACGCCAGTGGAAAATGGTCATGACCTGGCAAAAAGTGCTGCCTGGTCTTGGTACCGGCGCGATTCGGCTGGCGAAAAGAATTACTGATCTATCGGATGGAAAGCTGGAAATTAAGGTTTATGGCGGCGGGGAGTTGGTGCCGGCAATGGGCGTTTTTGATGCGGTTTCTCAAGGTACGGCGCAAATGGGACATGCCGCGCCTTATTATTGGCTGGGTAAGAGCAGGGGAGCGGCGTTTTTTTGCGGTGTTCCAGGAGGTTTGACGGCGCAGGAGCAAAATGGCTGGCTTTATTTTGGTGGCGGTAAAAGACTTTGGGATGAGTTATACGCGCAGTTTGGGCTTATAGCCTTTCCTGCCGGCAATACTGGCTGTCAAATGGGTGGTTGGTTTAATAAGGAAATTAATTCGAAAAATGATTTAAAAGGTTTGAAAATGCGGATGCCGGGTTTGGCTGGTGAAGTGTTAACAAAACTTGGCGGTAGTGCTCAGGTGATTCCGCCGCAAGAGTTGTTTACAGCAATGCAGTCGGGGGTTATCGACGCTTTGGAGTGGGTCGGGGCGTGGAATGATATGTCGCTCGGGTTTCACAGAGTCTCGAAATATTACTATGGCCCGGCTTTTCAAGAGGGCGGTCCTACATTGGAATTGATGATTAATAAAAAGGAATTTGATAAATTGCCGAAGAATTTGCAGAAAATCGTGAAAGTTGCCTGTGCGGCTGAAAATGATGTGATGATGGCGGAGTATCATGCTAATAATGTGCGCGCATTTCAGTCTTTAAAATATAAGCATAAAGTTGATATAAGGCAGTATCCGGCGGATGTTTTAAAGGCCTTTTTTGATACGGCCAAGGGGGTTGTTGCGGATGTTGCAAATGATGGCGCGATTGAAAAACGTATTTATGAGTCTTATGAAAAATACCGTAAATACTCAGTTGATATGGCTCCTTACGCCGAATTGGGATTTATGAAAGAGCGCAAAAACGGTTAAAATTATGAGTCAAAAAGTGAAGTTTTTTTCTGAGATGGGGCCGTTGCTGCTGTTTTTTGTGGCTTATAAATTTTACGGTTTGATTCCGGCGACGGGTGTTTTGATTATTGCGACTTTGTTTTCCGTATCAATTGTGTATTATTTGGAAAAAAGAATTCCTATAATGCCTTTGGCTTCTGCTATTATATTAGGAATTTTTGGTGGTTTAACGGTTTTTAACGGTGATGAATTTTTTATTAAAATCAAGCCGACTTTGGTGAATATATTATTTGCTGTGATTTTGCTAGGCGGCTTTATTAAGAAAAAAGGGTTGCTGAAATATTTATTCGATGGCGCGTTGCATATGAATGACGATGCCTGGCTTAAATTTTCCTTACGCTGGGCTGTGCTTTTTCTGTTTTTAGCTGGTACAAATGAGATTGTATGGCGTAATTTTGATACGGATTTTTGGGTAAAATTTAAAGTATTCGGTATGCTTCCTATTACAATAATGTTTATGATAACTCAGGTGCCGTTTTTAAAGAGGAATATGATTGAAGAATCAAAAGAGAAAAATGATTTATAAGCTTCTTAAAAATATAGTTATTATCCTGGTAGTACTTGTTTGCGGGTATTTTATTGCAAAATCTGTAATCAAAGAAAAAATTGTGTTAATCGTGGGTGAAAAACTAAATAGTGAAGTAACGTTAGGGAGCGTTGGTTTATCGTTATATCCATCCGGAATTATGCTGAAAAATCTTAATATATCCAAGGAAGATAATTCTGGCTTCCAAAATAAATATAAGTTGAATATTATTGAGATATTTCCGGAGGTTACAACTATAACTGAGTCTGAGGTGATTATAAATGAAATTATTATTAGAAACCCGGAAATCACATATAATTTAGGTGAAATAGGATTCGGAACTGTGGTGGGAGAGATCGGCAAAAAATCTACAGGAGCGATAATAGGCGGCGTTGGCGCGGTGCTAAAAAATACTATAGGTAGAGGAGTTTCTTTAATAGGAGATGGTATAGAAGCCTTAAGCGACGATCCGGAAAGTATAGTGCCTGCGAAGCCACCTGTTGCCAAAAAACAACTATTTATCAAAAAGTTGCATATAAAGAATGGCAAATTTATTTCGGCTGAAAAAATATTATGGCTAAAAAAGGGCGAAGCTGTTAGTTTTCCTGATATTGAATTACGGGATATTAACAGTAATTCGAGGAAGGAGCTGCTTCTTAATATAAAAAATATTATAAAAAAATCCGTTTTATTGGTTTTAAATGAGCAGAAGGAGGCTCACCAGTGACAAGGGCTTGATATCAGAGCTTTGTTAACCATTTATTAACCATTTATTGTTACACTTATTCAACTAGAACTGAATATTCTAATGAGTATACAAGGAGTCAAGGGCGAAAAAATTTTTAGCGTATCTAACTACGTGAATTTTATGAGACCCGCGGACGACGATGTATAGTCGCTAGCAGATTTAGTTCTAGAAAGCTTAATAAACAGTAGGTTTATATGTCTAAGAATATTGGTTTATCACTTGAGGATATACGCCATCTTTTGAAAAGTCCTTTGGAAAAGAGGATGGATGTGACCAAAAAAATTGCTGAATTTTATAGCAGTGGTGGGTTTGATGACGATCAAATGAAGATTATTGAGTATCTTTTCAGATCATTGGTCAAAGATACCGAGGTGCAAATGCGGAAAACTCTGGCGGAATCCATAAAAAATATTAGTACAATTCCTGCGGATGTGGTTAAAAGCCTTTCTGAGGATGTTCAGGAAGTTTCGCTTCCGGTATTGGAATTTTCAGAAGTTCTGAGCGATGCGGATTTGATAGACATAATTGAAAGTACGCAAGATGTAAAAAAACTTGTGGCCGTTTCCAATAGGGATGAGGTGTCTGAGGATATTTCAGGAGCACTGGTTGAAAGTAAAAGTGAGGAGGTCGTGGATTCCTTACTAAAAAATGAAAAGGCCGCCGTTTCAGAAAAAAGCTATATGAAAATAGCCAACGAGTTTGCAGATAAAGAAGATGTGATGAATGCTATGGTTGGCAGGCACACGCTTCCTATATCTGTGATAGAAACCTTAACTACGAAGATTTCTGACGCTTTATACGAAAAATTAGGGGAAAAGCATAAAGATGAATTTAGTCAAATCAGTGATGAAATAAAAAATAGCCGTGATGTGGTTACTATGAAAGCCCTTGGTTTAAAGGCGTCTGATGAGGATTATAAGAAATTCCGCGACTTAATGCAAAAACTACATGTTGCCGACGAATTAATCCCTATTTCAGCACTTTGTATGGGTAATATGAATATGTTTGAGGTGTCTGTTGCGCGAATAACTCAAGCTCCTGTCTTAAATATAAGGCAATTAATGCATGATGAGAGCAATAAAGGGTTTGAGGCGGTATATACCAGAGCCGGGTTGCCTATGAATTTATTTGCTGCAACTGAGATTTTAATCCAGGTTCTCCGTGATTTAGAGGAAGAGTTGGAAAATGAAGATGGCTTTGCCGTTTCAAAAAAGATGGCAAACCGAATGATAGAAGGCTATATGATGCGCGTTGAAGAAGAAGGCGAGGTGCAGAATATGGATTATATACTTTCTCTGATTCGTCATAATGCAACGATTGGCATTGAGGATTAAAATAAACTTCCCTGGTTATCTGATTGTATTTTCTTGGTTTTTTTTGGTTTTGAACCGGTTGTTATCACATCTTTTTTACCATCGGCAAATTCAATTTTTACAGATTCACCTGGCATTATGTTGGCAGATGACGTAATTAGTCCGTTTTTGTTGCGAACCAGAGCAAATCCACGTTCCAAAACACGTTTATAATGAAAACTGTCGAGTAGTTTTATATTTAAATGCAGTTTTTGCTCATTATTTTTGATAAGATTATTAAATGCTAGCTGTAAATAATTACTTGAATTTCTAAGCCTTATCTCGCATATTTCAATTAATTGTTTAGGATTTTTTAAATAGATAGCGGCAAGTTGTTTATGGCGTAATTCCAAAAGGTTAGGGATGGATTTGAGCAGTCTGTTTGAAGAGTTAGCGAGAGCCTGTTGTTTTTCATGGATAATCTGGCTTGGTTTTGGCAGGCCACGGCTAAGGCCGGTCAGGATATTACTTTTAGCCTCAAAAAAATTAGGCAGAGCCGATGAAAGCCGCATTATGATGCCATCTAGTTTCTGGGTTTTTTCTTCCAAAATTTGGCCAGGGCGAGGCAGGCCGCGAACCAATCCGGATAAAATTCCATATTTTTCTTCAAAAACGCGAGTTATAGCCCCTTTGTTGCGCCGCCCTAGATCATCGGTTGTGGCCATTAATTCTGCGCGAACAGGCACGGCTAGTTCTGCGGCGGCCGTTGGGGTTGGTGCCCTTAAATCGGCGGCATAATCAATTAATGTAGTATCAGTTTCATGACCCACAGCCGAGATTAGCGGGATTTCGGACGCAGCAGCTGCGCGGACGACGATTTCCTCGTTAAAGCACCATAAATCTTCAATGGATCCGCCGCCCCTGGCTACTATCAGCAGGTCCGGCTTGTCCTGCATTTTATTAAAACCGTTTATTGCATCGGCGATTTGTTCGGCGGCCTTGTCGCCTTGCACCAGCACTGGCCATAATTTGACATGAACGGGAAAACGCTCTTGCAATCGATGCAGAATATCTTGTATAACCGCGCCGGTTGGAGAGGTTATAACGCCGATTTGTGTTGGTAAAAACGGGATTTTTTTCTTGCGTGACGGGTCAAATAACCCTTCTTTTGCCAGCTGTTTTTTACGCTTTTCCAACAGAGCCATCAATGCGCCAACGCCGGCTGGTTCCATCGATTCTATCGTGAGTTGATAGCGACTCATACCCGCATAAGTTGTAATTTTTCCGGTGCATATTACTTCCAGCCCATCTTCAACATCAAATGGTAATTTTAGCGCAACGCCCTTCCAGCAAATGGCTGATAATACAGCATTTTCATCCTTCAGACTCATATATAAATGCCCTGATGCTGCGCGTTTAAATCCTGATATTTCACCACGCACGCGCACATAAGAATAGGCCTGTTCCACTGTCCTTTTTAGGGATGATGAGATTTCACTAACTGAATATTCGGGTATGTTCATAGGGTAGCATTATAGTGCAAGAGTGCAAGAGTGCAAGAGTGCCTTTTCGTCATTCCCTGTTTACTTTATAAAGCAAAAATACTATATATTTTATGGAATTAATAATGGAGCTATTATGACGGATGAGATTAAGGTGAAAAGACGCGGTTTTATGTTTGTTTTATCGTCGCCATCGGGCGCAGGAAAGACAACGTTATCAAGGCTTTTAATGCAAAATGACCGAAATCTTGTTATGTCAATTTCGTCAACCACCCGTATACCAAGAGCAAATGAAGAGGATGAAAAAGACTATTATTTCATTGGCGAGAAAGAGTTTGAAGAAAAAATAGACAATAAATTTTTCTATGAATATGCCGAGGTTTTCAATAATTATTACGGAACACCGCGTAAAAAAGTTGAAGATTCAATCTCTGCCGGCAAGGATGTTTTATTCGATATTGACTGGCAGGGAACGCGGCGTTTAACTTCAAAAGCGCGCGATGATATTGTCAGTGTTTTTATTCTGCCGCCGTCTATGATTGAGCTGGAGCGCCGTTTGCGTACGCGCGGGCAGGATAGCGATGATGTGATAAAGCGTCGGATGGAACGTGCCAGTGATGAAATTAGTCACTGGAATGAGTATGATTATGTAATCATAAATAAGTCGATTGACGCTAGTTTACAGAATATT
Source organism: Alphaproteobacteria bacterium (assembly GCA_024280585.1). GTDB lineage: Bacteria > Pseudomonadota > Alphaproteobacteria > Rickettsiales > UBA6187 > JAJRPW01. The sequence goes on along the minus strand of JAJRPW010000056.1, from coordinate 7,782 downwards.
TTGTATATATTACGTGCCGAACGTTTAAAGCGCACCAGGCAGCATAAATTACAGGATTTCGTTAGCGGGCTGTTGAGCGGCGATTAAACAATCTCTTCAATTTTTGCCATTAAACTAACGATGCCGTTGGGATTTAGTGCCTCTTTAACCAGATAATCGACCATATTATTATAAGAAATTCCTCGATATGCCAGTATTTCCGGGGAAATAGATAGTGGCGTTAGACCCGGATGCGTGTTTATTTCCAGAAAATATAACTTGCCATCACCATCTTCATTATAACGAAAATCGGTGCGGGTAATGCCGGTGCATCCTAATATATGATGTGCCTCAAAGGCGATATCCATGGCCTCTTCGTAGATTTCTTCGCTCACAGGAGCGGGCATGAAATGTTCAGTTTTGCCATCGGTATATTTATTGGCGAAGTCATAAAAGCCGTCTTTGGGGCACAATTCAAGAACACCGAGCGAGCCTTCATCGCATGTTGCAACGCTAAGTTCGCGGCCCGGGATATATTCCTCAACTATCATATCATCAAATTCGTCTAATTCCTCGAGGGTTGGTAGGTCATCTTTATCCTTCACTATGAATACGCCGACACTTGAACCTTCTTCTGAAGGTTTAACCACAAACGGTTGAAGTAGCGGGATATTCCCCTGTGCGATATCTTCATGGCTGACAATTTGTCCTTGTGGGCATAAAATCCCGGCACTGGCTATGATATATTTCGTAAGTTGTTTATCCATGGCCACAGCAGATGCGGTCACTGACGAGTGTGTGTAAGGAATGCCCATAATTTCTAAAACGCCTTGTACACAGCCATCCTCACCGTAAGTTCCATGCAGGGCGATGAATGCTATATCGGGTTTTATTTGTGCTAATTTTGCTGGTAAGTCGCGATCTGCATCGACTAATGTGTATTTATAACCCAGATTTTCCAGTGATTGCGCCACGCCATTTGCCGAAGAAAATGAAACTTCCCGTTCTGACGACATGCCGCCAGCCAGCAATGCCACGTGTATTTTGCTATTATCAATCTTTATTTCCAATTATGTTAACTTCCCATTTAAGTTCAATTCCGGATTTTTCCAGCACCCGAGTTCGAACCTGTTCACCTAATATTTCTATATCAGAAGAAGTTGCGTTGCCAGTATTAATAAAGAAATTACAGTGTTTTTCTGAAACTTGCGCGCCGCCGATCTGCAAACCACGGCAACCAGCTTCATCAATTAACTGCCAGGCTTTTTTATTGCCCGGTGGGTTTTTGAAGGTGCTGCCCGATGTCCGGCTTTTTACCGGTTGGGTTTCGCTGCGCATAGCGGTTATTTCGTCAATGCGTGTCTGGATTTCAGCCGCCTCGCCGCGCTTGCCTTTAAACACGGCTTTGGTAAAAATTATCCCCTCTGGCAAGGTGTTGCCGCGATAAACATAACCAATATCTACAGGCGCAAGTTCATGAATTTGCCCGGCTTCGTCAATCGCTTGCGCGCTTACCAGAACGGACGAGACATCTGAGCCGTAAGCCCCGGCATTCATTGCTAATGCGCCGCCAATTGTGCCTGGAATTCCGCTTAAAAATTCTAGTCCGGCAATATTATTTTGCGCGCACATAATTGCGGTGTTATAGCCAAGTGCTCCGGCTGATGCATGCACATGTAAATCTTCGCATTTTATATCGGTAAAGCCGCGGCCAAGCTTGATTACAACGCCGTCAATGCCGCCATCTCGCACCAGTAAATTTGAGCCAACACCAAGAATTGTTATGCGAACATCAGTGGGTTTGTTTTGCAGAAAATATGCTAAATCATCTGCGCTAGCCGGACGAAACAGCACTTCGGCAGCCCCACCAACTCCAAACCAGTTGGTTTTGGAAAGGTCGGCATTTTCGCGATAGCTTCCTTGGATTTTTGGTAGTTTATCTATAAAATTGATCATTATCAGCTATCTTTCGGCTTTTTTATCCTCTGTTTCGCCTGCTCCGCGTACGCCAAGCCGGTCGAAAACCTCACAAAGTGCTTCAACCAGTTTTTCCATCATTTCGTCAGTATGAAGTGGCCCGGGAGTAATGCGCAGGCGTTCTGTTCCACGTGGAACTGTCGGGAAATTAATGTGCTGGACATAGATATCATACTCATCCATAAGGATTTTTGAGGCTTGTTCGGCAAGTTCTGCATCGCAAATCATCACCGGCACAATATGGGTGGTTGAGTCGATAAATGGAATATTACACTGGCGCAGCATGGATTTGAGGCGTTCGGCTCGTTCCTGTTGGCCTTTTCTTTCAACATCCGATTTGCGTAAATGTGCGATGCTGGTTTTTGCAGCAGCGGCTAAAGATGGCGGCAGCGCCGTTGTGAATATAAAGCCGGGAGCATAGCTGCGAATCGCATCGACAATAGCCTCATCGGCGGCGATATATCCGCCCATTACACCAAATGCTTTGGCCAATGTTCCCTGGATAATCGTAACTCTGTCCTGGATTCCTTCTCGTTCTGCGATGCCTGCGCCTGTTGGGCCATACATACCAACCGCGTGGACTTCATCAAGATAAGTTATTGCGTTATATTTATTTGCCAAATCACAGATTTCTTTAATAGGTGCAATGTCGCCATCCATGGAATAAACCGATTCAAAAGCAATGATTTTAGGGCGGTTTATGTCGGCCTGGCTTAGAAGCTCTTCCAGATGTTCAACGTCATTGTGGCGGAAAATATGTTTTTCGGAGCGACCTGCGCTTATACCCTGAATCATTGAAGCATGGTTGCACTGGTCGGAATAGGTGATTGCGTTTGGCATAATTTTTGCCAAAGTGCTTAAGGTTGCTTCATTCGCTACATACCCACAGACAAAAGCCAGTGCTAAATCTTTTTGATGGAGTTCGGCCAGTTCTTTTTCCAGCTCCACGACGGCATGATTATTACCGGAAATATTACGTGTGCCGCCGGCTCCTGCGCCCATCGATTTTGCAGCATCCTCAATGGCTTGTATTACTTTTGTATTTTGTCCCATGCCCAAATAATCATTGCTGCACCAGATTGTTACATCTTTGTTGTTAATAACGTCCTTTGCTTTTGGAAATTCCCCGGCATAGCGTGCTACATCGCTAAAAACACGATAGCGCCCCTCTTGTTTTAATTTATCAATTGCATCTGTAAAAAACTGATTGTAATCTATCATATAGTATTTCTCATTTGTTATGACTCAGTCAACTATAGGTTATAATTATTAATTTTCCACAAATTTTTATCAATATGGTGAAATAATTGGATTTGGTTTAACTATGATTAATCATACCCTTTAATTTATACAGCAAATCCAGTGCATCGCGTGGGCTTAATTCATCAAGGTCAGCGGCTTTTAAAGCTTCTTCGGTTTTTGATGGCGCTTTGTCCTGGTTAGCTATATTGGCGATGGAAAACAAAGGCAGGTCGTCAACCAATTTGATTTTAGCTTTGCCGGTTTCTGATTGCTGTAAAACAGTTAAAACTTCATCGGCGCGTTTTATAACGGAATTTGGTAGACCGGCTAGTTTAGCGACATGGATTCCATAAGAGCGGTCAGCAGCGCCTTTGACAACTTCGTGTAGGAATATGACTTTACCCTCCCATTCTTTTACCCGCATTGAGTAGCATGCAAGCGAAGAGAGTTTTGCAGTCAGACAGGTTAGTTCGTGGTAGTGGGTGGCAAATAATGCGCGGCATTTATTTTTATCGTGTACATGTTCAACGACGGCCCAGGCAATTGATAGCCCGTCATAAGTTGCGGTTCCACGCCCGATTTCGTCGAGAATTACCAACGAACGATTGCTGGCTTGATTAAGAATTGTCGCGGTTTCTACCATTTCTACCATGAATGTTGAACGACCACGCGCGAGGTCATCAGAAGCTCCAACGCGGCTGAATAATTTGTCGACAGTACCGATATGCGCCTTTGCTGCCGGTACGAATGAGCCGATTTGCGCGAGAATTGCTATTATGGCATTTTGGCGTAAATAGGTGCTTTTACCGGCCATATTAGGGCCAGTTAAGAGCCATAATCGTTGTTTTTGAGATAAGTCGCAATCATTGGCAATAAAATTTCCCTCTAAATCGTCAGACAGATTTGCTTCAACAACAGGGTGGCGCGCGCCAGTTATTGAGAATTCCAATGAGTCATCTACGATTGGGCGGGAGCAATTATTGGCCGCAGCAAAGCTGGCAAAAGATGACATAACATCAATGGCAGCAACGGCCGTAGATGTGGAGGAAATTTTATCGGCTGCGGCGACTATATCATTTACCAATTCCTCGAAAATCATTAATTCAAGCTTTAATGCCTGATCTTTTGCGTTGATTATATCACTTTCTAGTTGGCGTAACTCAATTGTGGTATAGCGAACTGCACTAGCTAGAGTTTGGCGATGAACGAATTTTTCATCCGTGATTTTTGAGCTGTGGCTTGGGGTCACTTCAACAAAATATCCCAGCACATTATTTTGGGTTATTTTAAGGGTATTTACACCGGTTTCACTGCGATATTTATCGCGTAATTCAATGATTTTGTCGCGGCTATTGTTACGTAATCCGCGCAATTCATCCAGGCCGGCGTGGTAGCCATCTGCGACATAGCCACCGTCGCGGGCAAGGACTCCAACTTCATCTTTTAGCGCCTCTTTTAATTTTGTGATAAGCTGATCGTGTGAACCAAGGTTTTTTAAAAATCCCAGGATGTTTTGCGGGATTTGTGTCGCGCCAGAAAATTCAATTATTTCAGCAAGAATCATGGAATTAGCCAGCCCATCTTTAATTGAGTTTAAGTCTTTTGGCCCGGCTTTGCCGATACAGATTCTGGATAATGCGCGTTCAAAATCGGGTATTTGCTTAAATATATCAGACAGAGGCAGGCATAACTCATCATTATCAAAGAAGAATTGAACCATGTCCAAGCGCCGGTTAATCCCGCTGGCATGGGCTAGTGGCGAGTTGATATAAGAGAGTAATAAGCGCGAGCCACATGCTGTAATAGTTTTGTCTATTACGCTAAGAAGGCTGCCTTTTTTATTACCGGAAAGGCTTTGATATATTTCCAGATTGCGTCTTGTAGCGCCATCAATTTCCATGAAATTTTTATTGGAGAATTGTAATGGGGGCGCAAGGCGGGGCAGGTTGCCTTTTTGGGTGATGTCGATATATTCAATCAGTGACCCGCAAGCTGAAATTTCGGCGCGGGAGAAATTGCCAAAGCCTTCTAAAGAGTTGACTTCAAAGAAAGTTTTTAACTTATTTTCGCATTTGCCGGAGTCAAACATGCTGGCCGCTTGCGGTGTTAAGGCGGCTTTATGTTCTCGTAAAATCGGGGATAAGCCCTGGTCTATGAATAATTTATCCGCGAGTAATAGTTCCTTGGCATTTAGTCTGGAAAGGTCGGAGGACAGGGACGATTTGCTGGTTAGGCATGTTCTGAATTCGCCGGTGGAAATATCAATCCAGGCGAGAGCCATATCATTGCCAAGGCTGGATAATGCAGCAAGATAGTTGGATTCGCGAGCGTCAAGCAGAACATCTTCCAGGATTGTTCCAGGGGTTACTATACGCACAACTTCTCGGCGGACAACGGCTTTATAGCCGCGTTTTTTTGCCTCTTCAGGCTTTTCCATCTGCTCGCATATTGCAACTTTATAGCCGGAAAGAATCAGTTTTTGTAAGTAAGGCTCGTGGCTGTGATGCGGCACGCCGCACATTGGAATTTCAGCATTTTCATGTTTGCCGCGCTTGGTCAGGGATATGTCTAAAACCTTGGCTGCCGTTACCGCATCGTCAAAAAACATCTCATAAAAATCACCCATGCGATAAAATAAAATTGCATCGGGATGCTGCTCTTTTATAGCCAGGAATTGTTGCATCATCGGGGTGACGGCGGCGGTCTTTTCTGCAGTCATTTTTGTTTTCTTGCCTGTCTTAGTTGCATGAGACGGTATATTTAGCACGTGGGGGGATTGTGATCAAGATTTATTGCGAAACAGCAAGCGGGTTAACGTCATAGGAATGGGTGAATGCTATATTATTTAGGTCACCCCGTATTATACAATTTAAAAACGTATAATAAATCATTTTACATTTTTTTATTGCAAAATAGATATTTTGGTGATAGAAGCCTGCCAGTATAACTTATTCGGGTCTGTTATGTCTGATGAAAAGAAATTATCGAAAGTTGAAGCGATTAAGGTAGAAAGCGGCTATCTTAAAGGGAATATTGCGGCTGAATTGGCTGATGAAAACCCTTATGTATCAGATGCTTCATATGAGTTGCTGAAATTCCACGGTTCTTATCAAGGCTATGATCGTGATACGGCGACAAAGCGCAAAAAAGCGGGGCTTGAAAAAGAGTGGGAATTTATGGTGCGGATGATCTGCCCAGGTGGATTTTTAACATCAGATCAGTATCTTAAGCTGGATAAAATCGCGGAAGATTTTGCAAATGGAACCTTGCGGATAACAACAAGAGAGACGTTCCAGTTTCATTGTATTTCCAAAGGAAATTTAAAGAATCATATCAAAGCTTTGAATGAAAATTTACTATCTACGCTTGGCGGTTGTGGTGATGTTGTCCGAAATGTGATGTGTTCGCCTGCGCCTTATAAAAATGCGGTGCAGGAAAAATTATTTGACGATGTGCAAAAAATTGCGAAATTTTGTGCTCCGCAAACCGGTACGTATCATGAAATTTGGCTGGATGGTGAAAATCTGGCAACGAGCGGAGAAGTTGAGCCTTTATACGGGAAAACTTATTTGCCGCGTAAATTCAAGATAGCAGTTGGTGTGCCTGAAGATAATTCAGTGGATTTGTTGACGCATGATCTGGCTTTTATTGCGATTTATGAAAATGAAAAGTTTTTGGGTTATAATATATGTGTTGGTGGCGGTTTGGGCATGACTCATAATAAGCCAGAGACGTTTCCGCGGTTGGCAACACCGATTGCTTTTGTCGGTCCGGATGAAATGTTTAAGGCGATTGAAGCTGTAATTAAGTTGCAAAGTGACCATGGTGATCGCGGAAATCGTAAACGAGCGCGGTTGAAATATGTGGTTGCAGATAATGGAGTTGAATGGACGCGTAAAATGCTGGCCGAATATTTCGATGGCGAGCTGCAGGAATTAAGGCCGATGGGTGAGTTTTTGGTACCCGATCATATGGGCTGGCATGAACAGGGCGATGGAAAATGGTTCCTGGGAGTTCCGGTTTCTAGCGGACGTATTGAGGATAGGGTTGATGAAAAAGTTCGGACGGGTTTGCGCGAAGCCATTGGAAAATATAAATTACCGGTTCGTCTTACTTCCGATCAGAATATTATATTATGCGATATTGAAGAAGGGCAAAAGAATGATGTTGCCAGTGATTTGAAGGGTTATGACATCAAATTGCTTGAAGAATTGACTCTGGTTGACCGTAATATGTTTGCTTGTGTGTCCTTGCCAACTTGCGGGAAAGCTTTGGCTGAGGCGGAGAGAATTAAAATTCCATTCGCCGTTGAGCTTGAAAAAGTGATGGAAAAACATGGGATTAAAGAGGAGCGAATCGGTGTGCGTTTGGCGGGATGTCCGAATGGGTGCTCACGGCCTTACTCGACAGAAATTGGCATAGTAGGCAGAACCCCGGATAATTATGCGATATTTATCGGCGGTGATTTTGAAGGAACCAGACTTAATTTTAAGGTTTTGGATCGTGTTCCTTATGCAAATCTTCTGGATGTTTTGGATTTGTTGTTCGAAAAATATGTTGCCGATAGGAGTGATGAGGCTTTCG
>JAJRPW010000055.1 GCA_024280585.1 Alphaproteobacteria bacterium | reverse complement strand
CTATCAAATCAAAAACGGTTTATTGGATGATTACCTAATTCAACAACTCAAAAATCCTACTTGGAAAATGATGAATGCGTAAGTCCTATGAGAAAAACTGTGAGTGATGGAGATAGCAAATTAAAAATTCTTATCGTAGAAGACTCTCAGATGTTTAGGGTGATGCTGGGACAAATTTTAAATAAAGACTATGAATGCTACAATGCCGTAAATGGCCAGGAGGGAATGTCATTATTTAAAAAACATTCTCCTGAAATTGTATTTTTAGACATAAATTTACCTGATATTAGTGGTCATGAGGTACTAAAATCAATTAAGGATCTGGAGCCGGAAGCTTTTATTATTATGGTAACAGGTGATAATGAGAAGGGTACTGTAAAAAAAACTGTAGAAAACGGTGCGGATGGTTATGTCATAAAGCCCTATGCTCCCAAGCAAATACAATCATACATAGATAAATACCTTCAGAATAAGGAGCCTGAATAGAGAATATTAAGCATTCCCTGGCTATATGTTGCAATATGGGCTTGCAATTAGTTTATATTTGGTATATATACCCATACCTTGTTATAAATATCGGAGCGTAGCGCAGCCTGGTAGCGCATCTGGTTTGGGACCAGAGGGTCGTAGGTTCAAATCCTATCGCTCCGACCACTATAATTTTAAGTATATCAATGGGTTGTAGTGGTCGAGCTTCTTTCTTTAATAGGTGCTATTTTTAGCTGGTGATACTTCATACATGAATAATCAAACAATTTGAATAATTCGCAAAAGGCTACTATTCTTCGTTTGGATAATAAATAGGTAGCAACAAATTGAATTCAATCATACCAAATTCATATATTTCTCTGGATGAGTTTTTTATAGGACTTATCAAGGGCATCGTTCCAGCTAATGCTTTTGATGCAGATATATTAAAACACATAGGTAAAAACGAATTTACTGATTTGTTTTATGAGCTCACCTTACGCACTATCTTCAAAACCATGTAATATACGTGTAAAGCGTATTTATATTAATTTCAAGGTCGCGAGCAACTTCTGAGGCAGGCCGTTTACCTTCTTTTACCAATAAAATTGCCTGGGTTTTAAACTCTGGCGAATAAACGCCATATTTTCTTGTCATAATGACTACTCCTTAGATTAAAATCCTTACATAGGGTTTGTCCGCTAAAGTATAGACAGGTCACCAGTGAGAAAAGATCTGGGCACTATTGGGTTGATTTATATGAATATATAGCATAATATATAATTACAGATGAAATATATAGAATAGTATATATTATGACCGACTTAACCAATGGACTAGCCAGCATATTGCAGGCAACTCGCAAGGAAAAGAAGCTTAGCCAGAAGGAGCTATCGCAGCTTGCAGGCGTACCGCAAAGCCACATTTCCAATATTGAAAACGGCAAGGTGAATATACGCACTTCAAGCCTGTTTGAAATAGCACGTGTTCTAGAGCTTGAGCCGATGCTGATTCCGCGTCGATATGTTCCTGCGGTAAATGGCTTTATGGCTGGTAAAAAGCACGACTCCCAACCTGCATTTACACTTGATGAGGATGACGACGATGTCTGATCTACGCACTTTAAATATATTTCTACATGACCAAAAGATAGGCGTACTAACGCTACTGCCAAGTGACCAGACAATTTTTTCTTTCGATGAGAATTATATCAATGATGCGAAACGGGCAACTTTGAGCCTTTCTTTTGAAGATAAAAACGGTGACTTTATACCTGCTGTAAAACCATCACAAATACAAGTGCCGCCATTTTTCTCTAACCTTCTACCGGAAGGGCCGCTGCGGGATTATCTGGCCGAGCATGCGGGAGTAAATGCCAAACGAGAGTTTTTCCTGCTATGGGCGTTGGGTGAGGATTTGCCAGGAGCAATCACTGCACAGGCCGGTGATGAAGGTGATTGGCCGCCAATCTCACGCAGACAGGAGGCGGGGGCATTTACTCCGGATTTTATGCGTTTCTCGCTGGCAGGTGTGCAGCTAAAATTCTCCGGGGTGATGAAACCCAAAGGCGGGCTTACCATTCCGGCAAAAGGTATTGGTGGCTCATGGATTGTAAAATTGCCATCGCCACAATATGACGCTGTTCCCGAAAACGAATTTGCCATGATGACACTTGCTGGGCAGATGGGTATGGATGTTCCTGAAGTAAAACTAGTGGACATGAGTAAAATCTCTGGCCTGCCGAATGATCTTGGAAAGATAAAAGGCGAGATGGCGCTTGCCGTAAAACGTTTTGACCGTACCGATGATGGCAAGGTGCATATGGAAGATTTTGCACAAGTTTTTGGTGTTTATCCGGACCATAAATATGAAAAAGCCAGCTATAAAAATATCGCAGAAGTTATCAGTATGCGCGTTGGAACACAAGGCGTAGAGGAGTATATCCGTAGGCTGGTATTTTGCACGTTAATCGGTAATGCAGATATGCATTTGAAAAACTGGTCGCTGATTTATCCTGATATGCGTGAGCCAAAATTATCGCCTGCCTATGATTTGCTTTCAACTATTCCATATATTGCCGATAAGACTATGGCTCTAAAATATGTGAAAACAAAATATATGGCGGACTTGTCGCTTGAGCTGCTTTCTTATATGTCTACAAAAGCAATGCTGCCAGAGAAACTGGTACTAAAAATTGCAAAGGATACCGTACAGAATTTCCGTGAAGTATGGGCAAAGGAAAAATCCAATCTGCCTATCAACAAAGAAACGGTAGATATTATTTCCAAGAATACGGAACGGATAAGGCTATATCAGGAGGTTTAAGTTTGTATATTTTTAAGTAGGTAATTTTTTCTATATTTTTCTGTTGTTATGCGTATATTTAGCCATACTATATTTTAAAAAGGATTTGTTATGGATAACGGAGTAAAAAAATTACTGTCTTTTATGGAAAAAGACACCGATTCACAAAAATTCATACCTTTAGGGATGCAGTCATATTTTGAAGAATTTGCTGAAGAATGCGGCCTTGAAGATATTGATGAAATAGAGGAGTTTTTCGGAGACTCTTGGATGCAGATTTATCCATGTGCTTTAGAGTTTTTCTTTTCAAATGAATATATAAAAAACTATGACAATGAAAAAACTGATAGCTGGAATGTTATAGATTCTTTTCTGAACAAACGTGGCATGATGCTAAACGGTAAAAATAAGGAATATCTCCGCTCGCTCCGAAATTCACATATGAGTATTTATGAAGTGGTTGATATAAAATTTGACCATTCTCTTACCGTTAAAGACCTTATATCTGGTGGTAATCCTATTATTATACGTGAGAAGAGTCTTACCCATTATGTTGAGAAGTGGGAAACCATGGGGCTTAGGGTTTGCAAGGAAAAAGGCCATAACATAATTGCTGGAGGTGCTCTTAAACTAGACCGCGAAACCGCACTGGAATTAGCCGGAAATCTTGCAGAAATCCATAAAATGGGACTGCAGGAAATCCAAAAAGGCAATAAAGATCTGTTCGATGATGAATCTCCTGATAAAGTAGAAAAACTTTTTAAAGCTATGTGGGCAAAAGAAATAGGTCTTGCCTACATGCTAGATATATCAAAGCAAAAAAATAAACTGCAAAATTTATATAATTCCGATGGCCACAAAATTAGTTGGTGTAATATTGAATTTCCTCTTTCAGCAGCAAGGGAAGATGTGGTAGCAGTATTGACAAAGATTCCTGACTTTACCATGGAGGAAAATACTAAAAAGCGGAGTTTCTGGAATTGGCTGAAGATAGAAAAACATAAAAAAAGAAACTCACAAATGTACCTGAAGATGCTTTGTTAATTGACACGCAATTGTCAAATCCTGCGTTTGCTAATGCATGTGTTCTTGGCAATATTGAACTTACAAAAAATAAACTTATTGCCTCTACAAACTCACGGGAGCGTGCAATCATCCTGGAAGATAAGTTGCAGGATGAACTTAAAGGCATGATAAAGGAGCCAACATGGGAAATAAAAAGCGCACAGGAAATGATGGTTAAGTCTATAAAAGACGACAAGGCGGCAGAGCCAGATCTATCTCCTGAAGAAGAGGCGGAAATGCTGGTAGACATAATGGAGCAGTATTTTATGGAGTGGATTGATACTCCGCTCAAGCCCCTTAATGGCAAAACTCCGAAACAAGCTGCTAAAAACCCCAAAATCCGTGACGAGGTTATAGAGCTTATGAAGGGGTATGAAAACAATACCAAACATTTACTTCGTGAAAAAGGTGTAGAGATTGACACGAAATGGATGTGGCAGGAGCTTGGGTTAGAAGCAATGATGGCGGCTTGAACTGAGAAGCTGTGTACTGCTGGTGTACTAAAGCTGCATAAAACCGATCTTGATGAATCGAGACCTCTGCATAATGGTCTTTTTGGCTGATTTCATCGTCATGTCCGTCCTCAAATCCTCATGTATGTCTATATACAAAGAGGTCTAGTATAGGGCTTTTCTTCGATAGAATCGTCCAATATCAGCACCCCTCCTGTCTGTGTTTCATGTCGCCTGACTTGAGGTTTTACGTATGACCAAAGCTCCTTTGAGCCAAGCTCAGAGCGGTTTTAACCTGATCGTGACTCACCTCGCCAGACATCAATTCCGACAGGCCCGTCGCCGTCTCATATTTGTTCTGACAAATCAAATAATCCGTATAAATATCCAATAATTCCTTGCTCATAATCCTTCCTACTTGGAGTGAATTTCAAGCATACTAAATTACCAGGATTTGGCTATTTTAGCGGTTAGGTGCGTAAGGTGAGT
>JAJRPW010000054.1 GCA_024280585.1 Alphaproteobacteria bacterium | reverse complement strand
GCCTTAGCCAAATATTTTTTTCTGTCGTGCGACCAATAAGGTTAATTTTACGGTTCCACTTCAGAAGCGAATCCACGAACATATCTATGTTGGTAAATGTTTCACGTGAAACATTTACCATTTGGGCAATTTCTTTCTCAAGTTCAAGTTTATTCATAGCAAAAATATATCATTATTCCGATATTTGTCAAAATGTTTCACGTGAAACATTTTAAGCAACGGCTTTTTTTGAGCAATGCTTTCTAACTGACACAACTAAAGCAGCCAGTGCAGCGGGTGTAATTCCAGGAATTCTTCCGGCAATACCAATATTTGCTGGCAAGTGCGTCTTGAATTTCGAACGCGCCTCCGCTGGCAAACTAATAAGGTCAGAATTATAATCAAAATCAGCCGGTATTTTCACAAATTCATCCTTTTTAAATGAATCTATGTCGTTTTGTTGTCTTTTTAAATAAGCGAGATACACTGACTCAATTTTTAATTGCTGCAGTATTTTTTCAGGAGCGCTCCTTAGCTCCGGCCACATCTTAAATATATTTTTATAGGTTATATCAGGCCGCTGCATAACCTCGAATATATTACGCCTCACACCATCTTTATTAAGCTTGATAGAGTGTTTTTCAGCTTCATTAGGGGATATTTTTAAATTATAAAATAATTTCCTATAATGATCTAACTCAGCGGATTTTTTACTAAAAGCCTCAGTCCTTTCTTCACCTATGCAACCAATATCTATTGCTTTTTGTGTAAGCCTTAGGTCTGCATTATCGGCGCGGATTGTTAGTCTATACTCAGCCCTGGACGTGAATAGCCTATAGGGCTCATGGGTTCCAAGCGTTGTTAAGTCGTCAATCATAACACCTATATATGCATCGGAGCGACTTAATATAAAAGGCTCTTGGTCTGAATTTAATGACAAGGCCGCATTCAAACCAGCCATAAGCCCCTGCCCTCCAGCTTCTTCATACCCTGTGGTGCCATTTATTTGCCCGGCGAAATAAAGTCCGTTAATTTTTTTAGTCTCCATTGTTTGTCGTAACTCACGCGGGTCTACAAAATCATATTCAATCGCATAGCCTGGTTGAATCATTCTAGAATTCTCTAATCCAGGAATAGTTTTTAACATTTCCAGCTGCACTTCTTGCGGCAACGAAGTAGAGATTCCATTCGGATATATAGTGTCATCATCAAGCCCTTCAGGCTCCAGGAATATTTGATGAGTTGGCTTATCGGCGAAACGCACAATTTTATCTTCAATTGATGGGCAATATCTCGGCCCCACACTTTCAATTTGCCCGGAATACATAGGCGATCTATGCACATTTTCCTTAAGAAGCTTGTAGGTTGCCGCGCTTGTTTTCGTTATATAGCAGTCTATTTGAGGGGTAGTTATTTTATCGGTCATGTAGGAAAATGGCTGAGGGATGTCGTCACCTGGTTGCTTTGCTAAAATCGACCAATCTATGGTTTTGCCGTCTAATCTAGGCGGAGTACCAGTTTTTAACCGCCCCATATTGAAACCAATACCGTATAATGTTTTTGATAAGCCTATGGATGGCTTTTCATTTACACGCCCTGCCCTGATTTTTTGCTCACCGATATGAATTAGGCCGTTGAGAAAAGTGCCGGTAGTAAGAATAACTTTAGAGGCGTATATAGTTTTTTTATCAACCAGTCTAACGCCAGATATTATATGATTGTCGATTATAAGGTCGCAAACTTCGCCATATAGAACATGCAGATTTTTCTGATCGTGGATTAATTTTTGTACGGCTTTTTTATATAATTTTCGATCAGCTTGCGCTCTCGGCCCCCAAACGGCCGGACCTTTACTTGCATTTAAAATCCGAAAATGAATTCCGGACTGGTCAATAGCGCGCGCCATAATGCCACCAAGCGCGTCAATTTCTCTAACTACCGTACCTTTTGCCACACCACCAATGGCAGGATTACAAGACATTTCTCCGATATTTTCAGGCTTTAAAGTAATTAATGCCGTATCAGCACCAAGCCTTGCCGATGCGGAAGCGGCCTCGCACCCTGCATGACCACCTCCTATTACTATGACATCATATTTATTCATTATACACCCCTCACAAAATGTTTCACGTGAAACATTTGTATATTTAGTCTTGCAATATATACAAAAAGCCTAGAGATGCAATTATTTTCCAATGCAAAAACTGCTAAAAATTTTATCCAATATATCCTCTACGCCAATTTTACCTATGATTTTGCCCAAAGAAAAAGCCGCCCTACGCAAATCTTCCGCAGATAATTCAATCTCATTTGTCATATTTAAGTTTTCTAAATGCTCTAAAGTCTCCTGCAATAAATCTCTATGGCGCTGCCTGGTGATTAACGGGTCAAAGTTGTTTTCAAACAGACTAGATCCAAAATTATAAATTCTGTCATATAGGCCTTCCAGCCCGACCTTATCTGTTAAAGATATTTCCACAGGCAAAAACTTGCTCAGAATTTCAGGCGTCACACGTTTTTTCTTGTCCATTTTATTAATCACTACAATACTATTTGTATCTATAAGGCGGAGCGATTCCTCGTCAATATCAGGAAAATCTTCGCTACTAAACATTATTATTTTTATATCAGCAGTTGCAGCTCTTTCGAGTGCCTTTACTATGCCCTGCCCTTCTATAAGCCCCGCTTCTTTTCTAAGCCCTGCCGTATCGGCAAGTATAACCGGATGGCCGTTTATATCCAAATGCACCTCTATAACATCTCTGGTTGTCCCGGCAATGCTGGATATAATAGCCACATCTTTTTTAGCAATATAATTAATTAAGGATGATTTTCCAACATTGGGCGCACCTAAAATAACTGCATATAAGCCATTTCTTACACGCTGCCCCTGATTGTTATCATTTAGATATTTTTTTATTTCAGACTTCAATTTTTCTATATCAGCTGCAAAACTATCAAGAATATCCTGCGGTATTTCTTCATCAGGAAAATCTATATAAGCCTCTAAATTAGCCTGGATAGTTATCAGTTCTTCACGCCAATTGTTATAAATACAGCTGATTTCACCCTGCATTTGCCGAATGGCCTGCCTGGCCTGGCTCGTCGTTTCTGCATCTATTAAATCAGCAAGCCCCTCCGCTTCCACTAAATCCATCTTGCCGTTTTCAAAGGCGCGCTGAGAAAATTCACCAGGCTGGGCTAACCGCACCTCTTGCATTGCCGATAGACATTGCAGCATCTTTTTTATAACCGCCTGGCTGCCATGCACATGAAATTCGGCCACATCCTCACCGGTGAAACTATTAGGCCCTGGAAACCAAAGTACCAAACCACTATCAATCAACTCTTTTGTCACCGGATCAAAAATTTTTGCCAGATTAGCCATTCGCGCCTTAGGCAGTTTTTTACCAGTAAATCGCTCTATACACAAGGACGCCGCCTCGCCAGACACACGAATTATGGCCACACCGGATTTTATAGGAGCTGTTGCTGTTGCATATATAGTTTTAGTCATATAGCGTATCTCATTTATTATTAAAGTGCATCAATCATCGTTTCATGTATGTTTAATACACTTCATCTCGATTTCCTGCTTTAATAATAAAGCAGATACACTAATAGTCTGCGCGACTTAACATTTAATTAGTCACAAGTAAAGAACTCTTTAAACATAATAAGATATTTTTAGTATTTTTAAGTACACAATCGCTAAATAAAGTGATATCACCTATGGTGAAACGTTTGCATAATAAGCACCTAATCAAAAAAATCTAGGATATATTTTATGGCTAACTTGAATTTAAAAGAAACAGCTAAATTAATAAAATCTATCACATTACAAGCCAGTAAATTGCAAAAGACATTGGCGAAGCGAGGTCTGATAGACTTTATCGGCAAATTCTATGAGTTCGTCTCTCTCGAAGATATTGAAATATATAGCACAGAAGAACTAAATTCAATCGCAATCGGCGTTTTTAAATTTCTGGAGGACAGAAATGGCGGCGCTGTAAAAATAAGGATTTTTAATCCGGAAAAAACGCGGGATGGCTGGGAAAGCGAACATACAGTTATTGAAATAATAGGCGCAGATATGCCATTTTTAGTGGATTCGGTAACTGAAGAAATATACAAACACGGACTTAAAATATTTACTCTGGCTCACCCCGTAATATCTGTAGAGCGCAATGATAAAGGTCAGCTGAAATCTATAAATTCTTCCTTGGATATCGGAAATACAGAATCGGTAATGCATTTTCAAATCACCCATATTCCAGATGACAAAGCTATGGCTGTACTTAAAAGCGATATTTTACAGGTTTTAAAATCTGTAAATCTTGCCGTAACTGACTGGAAATCTTTACTTAAAAAGATTAATTATACTATTACTGAACTTTCTGCGACATCATCAATTCTGGAATATACATCCAAAGGAAACAGCAAAAAGCGTGTGAAGGAAAATGCCGAGGAAATTAAAGAATTTTTGGAGTGGCTAAAGGATAATAATTTTGTATTTTTAGGTTATGTCGAATATGACTTCACTTTAAAAAAAGGCCAAGGAGGCTTCGTTAAAGGCTCGCAGCTGGGCATTTTAAAATTAAGTGAGCCAGAAATAATTCCAAAAATCAGTTTTGATAAAACCGTGAACCCTCTTGCTGGCACAGAACAGATATTGCTTGATATTACAAAAGCGAATCGCAAATCATCAGTTCACCGCCTGGCTCATATGGATTATATAGGCATCAAAAGAGTTAATGAGGAAGGCGAGGTTGTAGGAGAGCATCGGTTTTTAGGGCTGTTCACATCAATGGTCTATTATCAAAGCGCCCGAAATATTCCGATAATCAGAAAAAAAATCCGATCCATACAGAAAAAATCAGGCTTTTCGAGTTCAGGACATAGCGCAAAATCATTAGCCGCTATTTTAGAGGATTTCCCTCGGGATGAATTATTCCAGACATCTGAGGGTAAATTATTCGAAGCAGCTTTAGATATTGTTGTTTTGGCAATAAAACCAAAGGTCAGTGTTTTTGTTCGGGAGGATGATTTAGGGCGATTTATGAGCTGTATTATATTTGTCCCGCGTGAAAGGATGAATACGGATTTACGTGTTAAAATGGAGCAAATACTGGCCGAAGCGTTTAATGGAACGGTGATTAACCACTTCACGCAAGTTACCGAATCGCACTTGGCCAGATTGCAAGTAATTGTGAAGACACATCCTGGCAAAATTCCATCGTATAATATTAAAAATATCGAAAAACAGTTAGCCGCCGCAGCTCGTAAATGGACAGAAGACCTCAAGCATGAGCTGGAAAAAAGATTCGGTGAGAAACAAGGGCAGAAAATATATAATGATTATAATGATTCATTTTCACTTAGCTATCGAAACCGCTTTTCTGTAGAAGACGCTTATTATGACATATTACAAATAGAGAAAGTCATTCATTCCGAACAAATCAGCTTTGACATATATGAATCAGCGGAAGGCACTGATGAGATATTTGAGTTTAAAGTGTATAACCCAAGGGAACAGATAGCCTTGTCTGAAATTATGCCCATCATGGAAAATATGGGACTGAAAACACTTGATGAGCATACGTATGTGGCACGAAAAACACCGACAGGCGTTGATGTTTGTATACATCGCTTCAGATTTGTTATAAGCGGTGTGAAGAAGCCCCGCCTTAGGGAAATAAAAGGTAATTTTGAAGAGGCTTTTGAAAAAACCTGGCTGGGTTGCATTCAAAATGACGCGTTGAATAAACTGATCTTACTATCAAGGTTAAAATGGCGCGACGTCACTCTTTTAAGGGCATATAGCAAATATTTACAACAATCCGGATTTTTCTATAGCCAGGCTTTTGTAAATGATTCTTTGGCCAAAAATCCTGAACTGGTAAAGCTTTTAGTGCAGTTATTTTATACAAGATTTGCGCCATTTTTCTCAGGAGAGCGAGATAAAGAGTTTCGGGAGCTAATTAAAAAAATTGACGGTATATTGGCCAAAGTTTCTAACCTGGCAGAAGATAGAGTGGTACGGGGCTTTGTTGAGCTAATTTCAGCTACCCTCAGAACCAACTATTTTCAAACCAATGAAAAAGCCCAGCTTAAGGAATATATTTCATTTAAATTTAGCTCAAAGGATATTTCCTGGCTGCCTGAGCCAAAGCCATATGCAGAAATATTTGTTTATTCCTCAAAGGTTGAAGGCGTTCACCTTCGCGGCGGTAAGGTTGCAAGAGGCGGGCTGCGCTGGTCGGATCGGGTTGAGGATTTCAGAACAGAGGTTTTAGGACTGATGAAAGCGCAAATGACGAAAAACTCTGTGATTATACCTGTGGGATCAAAAGGCGGGTTCATTGTAAAAAACCCGCCGACAGAGGGCGGAAGAGAGGCCTTCCTGGCAGAAGGTATTGAGTGTTACAAAACTTTTCTGCGCGGCCTCCTTGACGTCACGGACAACATCGTAGGCGGCAAGATTAAACATCCGGCTGATGTAGTGCGGTTGGATGGAGATGATCCTTATCTTGTAGTCGCCGCAGATAAAGGAACTGCAACATTTTCCGATATAGCTAATCTGGTGGCAAAAGAGTATGATTTCTGGATTGGAGACGCTTTCGCATCAGGCGGATCAGTGGGTTACGATCATAAAAAAATGGGTATTACTGCGCGCGGCGCCTGGATATCAGTAAAACGACACTTCCATGAAATGGGACTGGATGTAGATAAAGATGATTTTACGGTTGTTGGTATTGGCGATATGGCCGGTGATGTATTTGGCAACGGTATGTTATGCTCAAAACATATTAAATTAGTTGGAGCATTCAATCACTTACATATATTCATTGACCCGGATCCTAATCCGAAAATTAGCTATAAGGAGCGAGCACGCTTGTTTAAATTGCCTCGCTCAAGCTGGACTGATTATAAATCCGATTTAATCTCAAAAGGCGGCGGGGTTTTCAAACGAGACGCCAAAAGCATCAAAATTACCGGGGAAATAAAAGATTTATTCGGCATTGAAGATAGCAGAATCACACCTGATGAGCTTATAAAATATATGCTTACTGCTGAAATTGATTTGTTGTGGAACGGCGGAATTGGAACTTATATAAAATCAAAGGCCGAAAGCAATGATGCGGTTGGCGACAAAGCTAATGATAATCTAAGAGTTAACGGCAATGATGTAGCGTTTAAGGTAATAGGGGAGGGCGGTAATCTTGGCCTGACTCAACTTGGTCGTATAGAATGTGCTAAAAATGCTGTTCGCTTAAACTCAGATTCTATCGATAATTCTGCCGGAGTTGATTGTTCCGACCATGAGGTCAATATTAAGATCGTATTGGATAAAGCCGTTGTTAGTGGCGATTTGACGACGACAAACCGCAATAAATTGTTGGAATCAATGACCGATGATGTAGCAAAGCTGGTGCTGCGCGATAATGAATTACAAACACAAGCAATAACGATTGCCCAGTTGCAAGGACATACTTTACTGGAATTCCAGGGCAAATTAATGGATGATCTGGAGAGAAGGGGCTATTTAGACCGGGAAATAGAATTCCTGCCATCTGCGGAGGAAATTTCCAGACGGCATATCGCATCTGAAGGGTTGACCAGACCTGAAATTTCTGTGCTTTTAGCCTATAGTAAAATTGTATTATATGAGGATCTTTTAAAGAGTAATGTACCGGACGCACCTTACTATAAAGAAGATTTGTTGCGCTATTTCCCGAAGAAAATTCAGGATAAATATAGGAAACAAATTGAGCAACATCCGCTTAGAAGAGAGATTATAGCAACTTCTGTAACAAATAGCATAATAAACCGTGTCGGCAGCTCGTTGTTCCATCATTTGAAAGAGGATACAGGGCTTGGAATTTGTGATATTGCCCGAGCCTATACAATCACCAGAGACGTTTTCGATTTGAGATATTTTTGGGATGAGATTTCTCAAATTGAACAAATAGATGTCACATCCTGCAATGAACTATATATGGAAGTGCAGAACATTGTGGAGCGAGCTTCTTTGTGGTTCCTGCGCCAACATTCGCAGCCATTAAAGGTGGATAAGGTCGTCAAGGATTTTGCTCCGGGCGTTAAATCTTTATATGGGTGTTTGGAGAAAATTCTGCCTACTGCGCTTAAAAAAGTCTTTAATTTGCGCTTGAACCGCTATATTGATGCTGGAGTAAAGGAGCCTTTAGCAAGAAAACTTGCCGGACTGGAGGCCATGTCTTCAGCTTGTGATATAGTTGAAGTTGCAGCCAAGGCGGATTTAAAAGTAAATGTTGTTGGAAAGGTTTATTTTGAACTGGGAGCCAGACTCAATCTTAGTTGGATGCGCCGATCTTTGTTGAGACTAGGCAACCATTCATATTGGCAAAGAATCTCCAATAAAACTCTGATAGATGAAATATATGACCAGCAAAGAAGGCTTACTTCCGAGGTGATAAAACATTTGTGCAAGGATAGCGAATGCTCTAATTCCACGACAGTGTGGATTGAAGAAAATGAGAATCAAATTGCCAGATATGACGAGTTTATAAAAGATTTAAAAGCCCATGAAGCCATTGATTTTTCTATGTTAATCGTAGCAATTAGAAAAATTAAAGAAATCTGTGCTAATTAGGCATTGAGGATTTATGTTTATAACAAAATCACATATTGCGGCAACGCATGATATAATAATGGCGGCGGTCAGTATCTTTATCGCACTATATCTGCGCCTGGGCAGTGAGCTTAGTAGCGGCGATAGTTTTTTTGTGCCGTCAATATTTATTTTTACAAGCGTATGTGCAGTAGTTTTCTCACTGTTAGGACTTTATAAAGGCGTTTGGCGCTATGCATCCTTGCAGGATATGATAGCCATAACCAAAGCGGTAACTTTAGCCACTATTATCTTTATACCGATTATGTTTATGTATAACCGGATGGAGGATTTTCCGCGCTCTGTCCTGGTTATAAACTGGCTGGTGCTGCTGGCGGCTCTTGGCGGCCCAAGAATTTTATACCGCATGATCAAGGATAAAAGTCTGTCGCTTGTTTTTAGAAACGATCCCAATGATAAAAGAATAGCTGTGTTGCTGGTTGGGATTAGTGATAATGCGGTTGGTTTTATTAGAGAAACAACTAATCGTGAGTCGGCTGAATATAAAGTGGTGGCGATTATAGATAATGATAATAATCAAAAAGGACGAGAGATCCATGGCATAAAGATATATGGCAATATTGCATCATTGCCGAAAATTATAAAAACTCTAAAAAGGGAAGGGCGGGCACCGCAAAGAATCATTCTGGCAAATAATGAACGCGATCCGGACGTTATAAAACCATTGCTAAAAATATCAGAAGAGCTGGGCTTTAGCCTGGCAAAACTGCCACGCATGTCGGATTTTAGTAGCAATATTGATAAACTGGAAATAAAACCTATTGCCATTGAGGATTTATTGGGAAGGGCGCCGAAAACACCGAACCTTGGTCGCAGAAAAGAATTTATCGAAGGTAAAAAAATCCTTATAACCGGGGCAGGGGGGACAATCGGCAGCGAGCTTGTATGCCAAATTGCCTCATATAAACCAAAATCTATAATTCTTTTAGAAATCTCAGAGTTTAATTTATATAAGATCGATAGTAAATTATCAGAATCCTATCCTGATCTGGAGTTTAAATCCGTTATTGGCGACATCAGGGATAAAAACTGCCTGGAAAGCTTATTTGTAAGCGAGCGGCCACAAATAATCTTCCACGCGGCGGCTTTAAAACATGTACCGATTGTCGAGGAAAACTTGGTAGAAGCAGCTCTGACCAACATTATCGGCTCAAAAAATATAGCCGATATGTGCCTGAAATACGAAGCAGAAAAAATGGTAATGATCTCAACCGATAAGGCAGTAAATCCGTCAAGCTTGATGGGAGTTACCAAACGCATTGCTGAAAAATATATCCAAAGTCTGGGGGCCTCCTCAAAAAATAAGGGCAGTAATTTTTCTACTGTAAGGTTTGGTAATGTTTTGGGGTCATCCGGGTCGGTTATACCGTTATTTCAAAAACAACTGGAGAAGGGTGGGCCGATAACCGTTACACATCCTGATATGGTGCGTTATTTTATGACAGTTCCCGAAGCTGTCGAGCTGGTTCTTCAAGCATCAACCCTTAATGAAGCTGAACAAAAATCATCAATTCTAGTGTTGGATATGGGACAACCGGTTAATATCAATGATATGGCTGTGCAAATGATAAAATTAGCCGGGCTAAAACCGGAAGAAGATATAAAAATCGAATATACAGGAATCAGACCGGGTGAGAAATTATACGAAGAATTATTCTATGAATACGAGCAAAAAGAGGAAACTCTCTACGAAGGCATAATCAATGCAAATGCCCGCATTGACGCGCTGAAGGAAGTTAACGGGTTCATAAAAGAGATAGAAAAACTCTGCCGCACATATGATCAATATGGGCTTTTGGAGAAACTGGCCGATATCGTGCCGGAATATTCGAGTAAAACTGCCGATAAAAAGGCGGCATGAATCACTGCATGTGATGCCCGCCATTGATCGAAATCGTCTCGCCGGTAATAAATCCTGCATCATCTGCAGCCAAGAAAGCAACGGCTCTGGCTATTTCCTCGGGCTTACCAAGCCTTTTAACTGGAATTTGTGAAACGATGCTATTCATTATATCTATCGGAATATTCCTGGTCATATCGGTTTTGATATATCCGGGAGCAACTGCATTTACTGTAATTCCCTTACAGGCATTTTCACGCGCCAGGGATTTAGTAAAACCAAGTATACCAGCCTTCGCCGCCGCATAATTAGTCTGGCCAATCTGCCCGGATAACGCATTAATCGAACTTATATTAATTATCCGGCCAAAGCCGTTATTTCGCATAGGAATCAGAACAGACCGACACATATTAAAACATGATGTCAGATTAGTGTCTATGATGTCATGCCAGTTTTCTTCTGCCATATTATGCAGCATTGAATCTCTTATGATCCCGGCATTATTGACGAGTATATCAGGTGCCCGGCCAAATTCACTAATAACGGCCTTAATGCCCTTTTCACAGTCTTTCAAAGATGAAACATCCCATTTAAAAGCCTTAAGCCCCGTTTGCTTAGTAAATTCAGCGGCTGATTTATTGTCAGTATGATAATTTACAGCAACATCACACCCTGCTTTTTTCAAAGATATCGCAATTGCTGTGCCTATGCCTCTTGTACCACCCGTTACTACAGCTAATTTTTTCATTATACTTTCCCTTGAATTAATCATATTAAAAATTTATGCGCGCTCCATTTTCCTGATTATATAGTAGATCTGCTTTATTATCATACTAGGAATGCAAGGTGAATAAAATTTTAGCCTATATTTTAATAGGTGAATTTTACGAATCCGTAGCATGACAACGTACGATAATAAATGAGATTTACTATACTAAATTCGTTCAATACATATGGCAACCCCCATGCCGCCGCCTATACAAAGCGTCGCAAGACCTTTATTTAGCTCGCGTTTTTTCATT
Organism: Alphaproteobacteria bacterium; assembly: GCA_024280585.1. Taxonomy (GTDB): domain Bacteria; phylum Pseudomonadota; class Alphaproteobacteria; order Rickettsiales; family UBA6187; genus JAJRPW01. The sequence continues at coordinate 4,249 of JAJRPW010000054.1, read as the reverse complement.
GCATGGATAAGAGTTACCAATATTCTAGTGCCGGATGCACCAATTGGATGGCCAAGAGCTATTGCTCCGCCATTTAGATTTACCTTATCCACATCCCAACCCAAATCCTTATTAACGGCTATGGCTTGCGCTGCGAAGGCCTCATTAGCCTCGATGATGCCAAGGTCATCAATATTCCATCCAGCCTTCTCCAAAGCACTCTTAGACGCAGGAATCGGCCCTGTACCCATTATTTTTGGATCGACCCCCGCTTGCGCGAAAGACACAATCTTTGCCAATGGTTTTAAACCGCGTTTATCAGCTTCATCCCTACTCATAAGCAAAATTGCGGCAGCACCGTCATTGATGCCAGACGCATTGCCCGCCGTCACCGTCCCGTCTTTGCTAAATGCCGGTCTTAATTTTGCCAAAGATTCAACAGCCACCCCTGCGCGTGGGAATTCATCGACGCTTATTGTTATATCGCCTTTTCTATTAGGCACAGTCACAGGGATTATTTCATCAGTAAAAGCGCCATTTTTCTGGGCTTCTTCAGCTTTTTTCTGGGATTTTACTGCAAATTCATCCTGCTCCTGCCGGCTTATTTGATAATCATTAGCAATATTTTCTGCAGTGACTCCCATGTGATAATCGTTAAATGCCTCCCATAATCCATCTTTTATCATGGTGTCAACAAATTGGGCATCGCCCATTTTCACGCCATTTCTGATATTGCTCGCATGTGGCGCCGCACTCATATTCTCCTGGCCGCCAGCGATCACTATATCACTTTGCCCCGATAAAATCGCCTGCATAGCCAGCCCGACAGTTTTTAAGCCGGAACCACAAACCTGATTCACCGTCCATGCGGGAACCTCAACAGGCACACCGGCGGCAATTGATGCCTGCCTTGCTGGATTTTGACCGCAACCTGCTGTTAATATCTGTCCCATAATAACTTCAGAGATTTCTGAACTGTCAATACCCGCTCTGCTTACCGCTTCTTTTATCGCTATTTCGCCTAGTTTTACCGCAGATAGTTTAGACAGGCCACCACAAAAATTACCAATGGGTGTTCTAACCGCCGATACAATTACAACTTCTTTTTCTTGAGACATTTTTATTTCCTTATAATGTTGTTAGGATTTGGGAAATTCCACCGACAAAATTTCATAACCTTTAGTGCCGCGCGGAGTAGTAACCTCGACATAATCCTCAACGGTTTTGCCAATTAAAGCACGAGCCAGAGGCGATATAATAGAAATCATACCTTTTTCAATATCAGCCTCATATTCACTCATAATACGATAAGTAACCTCTTTTTCCGTATCGTCATCAATCATTTTAACGCGCGCACCGAATTTAATAGTGTTACCCGATAATTTATTTACATCAATCACCTGCGCCCGGGCGGTTTTATCTTCCAGCTCCATTACACGCCCTTCCATGAAGCTTTGCTTTTCACGCGCAGCATGATATTCAGCGTTTTCTTTCAAATCGCCATGCTCACGGGCAATAGCAATTTCTTTGCTGATTTTAGCGCGCTTAACGGTCTTAAGCTCCTTTAGCTCTTTCTCCATTTCAGCGAACCCTTCAACTGTGATAGGGAATTTATCACTCATAACCAACCTCTTTCTAGTATTTTCCATTATTTAAAAACGCTAATTCACCAATAAGAGAACTTTTTCCAATCTCTTTAGTGCCATAATGACGAGCCTATCGCTCCTTCCCCCTTTAGGGGGAGGAGACAAGTAGAATTCGCTTCACTCACGCATCTTTTATAAGAAGATTGCTTATCGGTGAATTAGCGTTAAAAATAAGACTGCAAAGGCCAAACTTCAAGATCTGCATTCCTTTTCATGTCAACTATAGCCTGGATCAAAGCTTTTGAGCCGGAAATAGTCGTGCTATACGGAATCTTATTCATTAAAGCCGTCTGTCTTATACTAAAACTATCAGCAATAGCAGCAGCACCCTCAGTCGTATTAATAACCAAGCTTACACCACCATCTTTCATAATGTCAACTATATGCGGACGACCTTCCAGAACTTTATTCACAGTTGTTACTTTTAAGCCTGCTTTTTCAAGGTAATCAGCCGTTCCTTTAGTTGCCATAATCTCAAAATCACATTCAGACAGATTTTTTGCAAGCTTGTTAATATGCTTTTTGTCACTATCTTTTACCGATATGAAAACAACACCGCCTGTAGGCAAGGGATTGCCTGCGGAAAGTTGTGATTTGGCAAAAGCCCGGCCAAAAGTTTTATCCAGCCCCATAGCCTCACCGGTGGACTTCATTTCAGGCCCCAAAATTACATCAGCCCCAGGAAAACGGGCAAAAGGCAGAACAGCTTCTTTTACAGCCACATGTTTATATTGTTTTTCTGTCAAATTAAACGATGCCAGGCTCTCGCCAGCCATAACTCTTGCTGCTATTTTAGCAATTTGAACATTTGTGGCCTTGGCAACGAATGGCACTGTTCTGCTAGCTCGTGGATTCACCTCTAAAATGTAGATATCACTACCTTGCACAGCGAATTGTACATTCATTAAACCGCTCACTTTTAAGGCCAAGGCCAGGGAACGTGACTGTTTTTTTATTTCGTCAAGAATATTTTTTTTCAGTGAATATGGCGGCAGTGAACAGGCGGAATCACCAGAGTGAATCCCTGCTTCTTCAATATGTTCCATTATACCGGCTATATAGGTATCTTTGCCATCGGCTATAACATCGACATCAACTTCAATGGCATCCTGCAAGAAGCTATCCAGCAAAAGCGGGCCATCTTCGAAGAATATATCCGCCTTTTGCAGGTATTTATTTAGTGAATCAGTGTCATGAATAATCGCCATATTACGCCCGCCTAACACATAAGACGGCCTGACTACTAGCGGATAACCAATTTTTATCGCTTTTTCCACCACTTCGGATTCTTTAAAGCAAATATCATTATGCGGCTGTTTTAATTTTAACTTATCCAGCAAGGCTTTAAAACGCTCCCGGTCTTCGGCCAAATCAATTGCATCAGGCGATGTGCCGATTATAGGAATTCCGGCCTTTTCCAGGTCATGCGATAATTTTAGCGGAGTTTGGCCACCATATTGCACTATAACTCCATGCAGAGTACCCTTGGACTGCTCTAAGTTACAGATTGATATTACATCTTCGCGCGTTAAAGGCTCAAAATACAATCTGTCGGAAGTGTCATAATCAGTTGAGACAGTTTCAGGGTTGCAGTTAATCATAATTGCTTCATATCCGGCTTCCTGCAACGCATAAACCGCATGAACACAGCAATAATCAAACTCAATACCCTGGCCGATTCTGTTAGGGCCGCCGCCGAGAATTATCACCTTCTTCTTGCCGGATGGAGCAGCTTCGCACTCAGCCGGCTCCAGACCATTACCCTCATAACAGCTATACATATACGGAGTCATGGACTCAAATTCAGCAGCGCAGGTGTCAACGCGCTTATAAACTGGCAAAACGCCCAGTTTGTTACGCAGATTAGTAATTTCCGCTTCTTTTCTGCCGGCTAAATTTGCCAGGCGCTCATCGGAAAAGCCAAGCTTTTTAAGCTCAAATAATTCTTCAGTATTTTCTGGTATTCCATTCTTTTTAACCTTATTTTCTGCAGTTATTATTATATCCAGCTGCTCCAAATACCAGGGATCATATTTAGTAATTGCATGGATTTCCCCAAGAGACAGGCCATTACGAATGGCCTGGGCGATTACTAATAATCTGTCCGGCGTTGCTTTGGATAACCTTCCTCTGACCACGTCATGATCAGCATTTTCCAGCTCGGAGACTTCATCAAGGCCGCTAAGGCCGGTTTCCATGGAACGCAGAGCTTTTTGCAAAGATTCAGCAAAACATCTGCCAATTGCCATTACTTCTCCAACTGACTTCATCGCGCTGGTTAAATCATTTTTTGATCCCGGGAATTTCTCAAAGTTAAATCGAGGAATTTTTGTTACAACATAGTCAATAACCGGTTCAAATGAGGCCGGGGTTACTTGGGTACAGTCATTTTTAATTTCATCTAATGTATAACCAACGGCTAGTTTTGCAGCGATTTTAGCGATTGGGAAGCCTGTCGCTTTTGATGCAAGTGCTGATGAGCGGGAGACCCTCGGGTTCATTTCTATAACAACAAGGCGGCCATCGGCTGGATTTACAGCGAATTGTACGTTCGATCCGCCTGTATCTACGCCAATTTCACGCAATACGGCAATCGAGGCATTACGCATGATTTGATATTCTTT
>JAJRPW010000053.1 GCA_024280585.1 Alphaproteobacteria bacterium | reverse complement strand
GCGGTTTTCTATTTCCTCAAGCCATGTTCCACTTGTCAAAAAATCTTTTTTTTCATTATAGGAAATACCTAAATTACCGTGTTCTACTGCATTAACCATTAATTCACTCATTCCTACAGCAACGGCCACCGGGTCAGGGAAATTATTCGCCAGCAAATAAACTAAATTCTTGATTTCATAAAGATTTTGAAAATGAAACCCACCAAACTGCATTAGTCCAAGCGCAGAATTTTGTTCTTGTAGTTCGGTTTTGAGATTTAGATTACCTTCCGTATCTGCAATTGCCTGCTTTACTATTGCAAGCATCAAATCTTCTTCAAAAGGTTTGGTAATATAATAGAAAACTCCGGCATCAATACCCTCTTGAACTTCTTTGGTAGAGGCCGCTGCAGTTTGCATAATAACAGGAATATTTTTTAGCACACTATCCTTGTCCAGCTCTGATAATACTTGCATACCATCAATATCCGGCATCATGCGATCGAGTAATATGAGAGAAAAATTATGGTCGTTTTTAAGGATTTCCAGTGCTTTGGAGCCATCACTAGCCAGAACAGCTTCATAACCTGCATTTGTTATATCGCGATCAAGAATCTTCAGGTTAAATTCTTCATCATCTACAATAAGTATCCTTCTTTTTGTGCTCATACCTTACCTGTATGCCCTTTAGATATTGAACGTTCCAAACTGACACCTCCTGCTTTATTTCCAGCTTCTCTGTTTTTAATAGATTCATTTGCTAATATCTTGTATTTACTGCTATTTTTCCATTAATACTCAAAATATACTATAATCCTATAACTTTAATAAAGTATTAACAATGCTACATTTTTTGCAACTATAAGTGTAAGTAACCAGCATTTTATTCCCTCATAAGAAGGGCGGCGCAAGATGACAAAAAAATATTGGCATCTCTTTTATTTTTGTAAGATATGTGTATAATGCCTTTTCTTAATAAGAACTTTTAATGAGGCTAAATATGTTTAAAGGTGCAATAACGGCGCTTATAACTCCGTTTAAAGATGGACAAGTAGACGAAAAAGCGTACCAGGATTTTGTCAACTGGCAGATAGAAGAAGGCATTCACGGCGTTGCTTCATGCGGCACCACTGGAGAATCGCCGACTATGCCCCATGATGAGCATAATAAGATCACTAAGCTATGTATAGAGGCCGCAGCAGGTCGCGTTCCGGTTATGGCCGGCACTGGTTCGAACTCCACAGCGGAGGCTATTTCGCTTACAAAACACGCGCAAAAAGCCGGTGCAAACGCCGCTTTAATATCTACGCCTTACTACAATAAACCCAATCAGGAAGGGCTATATCAGCATTATAAAGCCATTGCCGACGCCACAGATATCCCGATTATTCTCTATAATATTCCGGGGCGTTCCGTGGTCGATATGAGCGATGAAACCATTGCCCGCCTGGCCGTTTTACCGAATATTGTTGGCATCAAAGATGCAACGGGTGACTTGTCACGCACCACATCACTACGAAATAAGCTGGACGGACAGGAATTTTGTCTATTATCTGGCGAAGATGCGACTGCCCTTGCTTTTAACGCGCAAGGCGGAGTTGGCTGTATTTCCGTTACATCAAATATAGCGCCAAAACAAGTTGCAAAAATCCAGGAACTAACCTTAGCAGGCGACTATAAAGCCGCTTTGCCACTGCATGACGCGTTAATTCCATTACATAGCACCATGTTCTGCGATACCAGCCCTGGCCCTGTGAAATACGCGGCAAGCTTGATGAATATTTGCCAAACAGAGCTTAGATTACCGCTGACCGAACCTGGTGATTCCTCAAAAGAAATCATCAAAACCGCCATGAAAAATTATGGTTTAATCTAAATGTCCAAGAAACCGCCAGGCAAAAAAATTATCGCACAAAACCGCAAAGCCCGATTTGATTTCTTCATCGAAGAAGTCTTTGAGGCCGGGATTGTATTATGTGGCTCTGAAGTAAAATCCTTACGTGCGGGTAACGCAAATATCACCGACGCTTTTGCCGATGAACAAGCCGGAGAAATTTTCCTAAGAAACGTCTATATCGCTGAGTATAAAGGGGCAAACCAATTTAATCACTATCCAAAACAGCCGCGTAAATTATTATTGCACAAAGCGGAAATTGCTAAATTTTTTGGCAAATTAAAAGTGAAAGGTTACACTATCGTTCCATTATCCATATATTTTAATGAGAAAAATACCGTGAAAGTTGAGTTGGGAATCGCCAAAGGTAAGAAACAATATGATAAACGTGCCACGGAAAAAGAAAAAGATTGGAAGCGCAACAAGGAAAGGTTGCTGAAGGGATGAGACCCCTGCATAAAATTGTAGATAACTAATTATTGCACTTGAAAAAAAAATCATTTTGTGTGAGTCTATATCTGGTAGTTTTTCTTAATTTTTCTAACTATATGCCGGGTTTTGCACATGACTTTAAAATCGACTCCGAATGAAAATGCTCATATAATTGTTATTGGTAACGAAAAAGGTGGGGCGGGCAAAACAACCACTGCTATGCATATTGCGATGAGCCTTTTATATGATGGGTTTAAGGTGAGCACGATTGACATTGATTCACGCCAAAGGTCGTTCTCAAATTACCTGGAAAACAGGCGTAGTCACATCGCCAACACGGACTTGGAACTGCCCTCTCCAACTCATTTTATCGTCAATAAATCCCGCCTTGATTCCGAAGAGGAAGCCAAAATTGATGAGCGCTATCGCTTTATTGAATATTTAAATAAGGCAGCGTCTAAAAGCGATTTTGTGATTGTTGATTCGCCGGGAAGTGACACTTATTTATCACGTGCGGCGCATTCATACGCTGATACGATTGTAACTCCTATTAATGACAGTTTTGTTGATTTAAATCTATTAGCAAAGATAAATAACCAGGATTTTTCGGTTGAGCGCCATGGAATTTATTCTGAAATGGTTTGGGAAGCTAAAATTTATCGGGCGCAAAGGGATAATGGTGAGATTGACTGGATTATTTCTCGAAATCGTTTAAGCAGCTTGGACGCGCATAACAAACGGAATATGGCCATTGCACTGGAAAATTTATCCAAAAGAGTTGGCTGTAAAGTAGCAAAAGGATTTAGTGAACGCGTAATTTACCGTGAATTATTTCTGCAGGGTCTGACTTTGCTTGATCTGATTAACGAAGAGGGGAAAAATCTTAAGCTATCTCATGTCACAGCACGCCAGGAATTACGGCAGTTTATGGATTGCCTTCAGTTAAATCAAAAGCTAAAAAAATTACGGGCGACACAAAATAAAATTGTTAAACTGCACGAGACTGCGGCGGCTTAAAGCCTATGATATTATCTCTCTCTCTTGGTTTTTTATTGCTAGCAATGCTTCTTTTTTTAGGCAAAAAATTTGCGCCTGACAAATATATAGCTATCATTTCGGCTGTAATTGCCGTGCTTTTTTTGGCACGTTTTGGTATGCCTATGCTGGCTGCAATATTTGGCGGAGCAGTAACTATTGCCGCATATTCACAAAAAATATTACGATTTATATCGGCTTTGGCATTGTTTAAAAATTTTGTAAATCGCGCCCAGACAAACAATTCCGGCCACACGACCTCTGCGCACAAATCTAAAATGACAAAGAAGGAAGCGCGGGAAGTGTTGGGAATCTCGGTCAATGCTACGCAAAAAGAAATAAAAAGTGCATATCAACATCTTATGAAAAAAAATCACCCCGATACTGGCGGCTCAAAGTATCTGGCTGCAAAACTAAATGAAGCAAAGGATGTGCTGCTTAAATAAACCTCTTGATAAGCAGGCTATTTGGGATATAATCTTATAAAAACAATGGAATTACCATGCGTTTGATATTTATATTATTAGCTTTATTTTCACTTACCTCTTGCGTTGAAACAGCTGTTGGAACTGCCATTTATGGCACTGGCAGTCTTATCGCCCAGGAAAGAACAGTGGGGCAGATTGTTGATGACACCTCAATTTTCTGGCGCATTAAACATGCTTATTTAAACGAAAACGCCCAGGATTTGCTGGCTGGAGTGAATGTTGAGGTGATTGAATCGAGAGTACATCTGACCGGCGCTGTCGATACACAAGAAACAAGAATTGAAGCGGTAAAATTAGCCTGGCAGGCAACAGGTGTAACAGAAGTTATAAATGAAGTCATCGTTAAGGGGCGCAGCGAAAAAACTTTAAAAGAATTATTTGCCAGCCGATGGATTAAAACGCAAGTGAGCGGTCAATTGCTGTTTAATAAAGAAGTTAAATCCGCTAACTACTCAATAGAAGTGGTTGAAGGAACTGTTTATTTGATGGGCATCGCCCAAAACACTGCCGAACTTGACCTGGTTACAAACATTGCCAGCAAAGTTAAAGGGGTCAATAAAGTGATCAGTCATGTGCGCTTGAAAGGAAATCCTGACCGTGCTTAAAATCGCTGTACAAATGGATCCTGTCGAGTCCATCAATGTCAAAAGCGACACTAGCTTCGCCCTGATGTTGGCCGCGCAAACACGAGGCCACGATTTATATTATTACCGGCCAAAAGATTTAAGCCTGATAAATGGCGTGGTTAAAGCCAATTTATCTGCCATATCACTCAAGGATCAGACCGAAGATTATTTCCAGCTGGGTGCCGTAATTAACACCGATTTATCTGCCATGGACGTGGTATTAATGCGACAAGACCCGCCATATGACATGAATTATCTAACTTATACTTACCTGCTGGAAAAAATTCATCCCGAAACTTTTGTAATTAATAATCCGTCCGAAGTACGTAACTGTCCGGAAAAAATATTCGTATTTGAATTTAGCGAATTTATGCCCGATACATTAATAACTTCCGATCAAAATACCGTCAAAAAATTTCAGGAAAAACATGGTAACATCATATTAAAACCGCTTTATGCCCATGGTGGAGCTGATGTTTTTAAGGCCGGCAACAATTATGAAAACATCTTCCATAATTTAGTTACAAAATACAACCAGCCGATTATCGCCCAACAATTCCTGCCCAAAGTGACTAAAGGCGACAAAAGAATAATCCTTATTGACGGCGAGTTTGCAGGCGCGATAAACCGCGTTCCCAAGCCAGGTGAAATTCGTTCAAACATGGCTGTGGGAGGGGTTGCAGAAAAAACAAAAATCTCCGAACGCGAAAAACAAATATGCGCGGCAGTTGGGCCAAGACTGAAGGAAAAAAATATAATACTGGCCGGGCTTGACGTCATTGACGGTCATCTCACTGAAATCAATATCACTTCGCCAACCGGCCTTCGCTCCATTGACGCGCTTTATGGAGAAAATCTCGGCGCTAAATTCTGGCAGGCGGTTGAGGGAAGGCTATCTGGCGGCAAGCGGTAATATAGTAAAAAACCGTGCGCACATTAACTCGGCAGGGTTGCCGGTGGTTTTACAATCTTGTTCCAATTCCATCAAAGCCGCCAAAACCTTCGCAATATTTTTTTCATTCCACATTCTTAAATGATTTTTAAACGGTGCAACTTGTTTATAAAAAACCGGTGGACGCAATTTTGTCATGGCTTGTTGTTCACTAAGGCCCTGTTTTATGTGCTCCTGCACCAGCTCCAAACGCATTAAATAACGAGACACAACTCTAATAAGTGCAACCGGAGATACGCCATCAGCAAAAGCTCTATTAATGTTTTTCTCAATTTCATATGGGTTTTTTGACGCAACTGCATTACAAAAACCATCGATTGAGGCTTCCGAACTGTCCACCACACACAAGCGGACATCATCGGTAGAAATATTTTTTTCATCTCCCATATACACCGCCAATTTTTCCAACTCGCTTAATACGACCATCCGATCTCCGGAAAAACTATTCGATAACAGCTGAGAAATATCATAGCTAAAATTAAAACCCTGCTGCCTCAAAGTTGATTCAACCACCTGTTTTATGGACGCACCATCATCTTTGTAACACGCTATGGACGCTGTTTTTTTAGATGATTCAAAAAATTTTCGCAGTGACGAAGACGCACTAAGCTCTCCTGCTGTAAAAATAACGAAGCTGTCACTCGCGGATGTTTCTATAATCTCACTGATATTTTTCGGTAAGCTCGGTGGCGCATTATCAACTTTGATCAATCTGCGTCCGCCAGTCAGGCTAAATGCATTAATCTCATCCGTTAATATCGCTGCGTCATCTTTTATTGCCGAAAAATTGATATTCGCAACCCGGAAAGGATCGGATAAGTTGTCCACGATAGCCAAACCCGCTCTCCTGGCTCTGTCAGATGCCAGCCCCAAATCAGGACCATAAAACAAAACAGCATTAACCCCTTGATCTGGGTTTTTTATAAAACTTTCAATTTTTGCCGGAGCTATTTTCATATCACATATTTAATGTAAGAGCTACCAATCGCAACCTGGTATCTTCCGCCAATTCCCTTACAACCCGCTGCGTTGTATCCTCTTTTGATACATAAGTCGCATAATCAGACTCGACTTTATCATAGCCGCCTTCACGCTTCAGAATACCCCTATCTACTATTTTTTTTGTAGCAATATCAATCATCTTATAATTTGCCGTTACAATTATTTTATACCGCGTAATCGTCCTGTCTTGCTGGATCGCCAATGCAATATTATTCGTAGCAATATCAACCGACAGGCTGTATTTAGGGGCATTGTCTATATCAGTTGGATTTAGAAGGTCGGACAATTTATTAGTATAAATCACGCCTATAAGAGTTTTTATCGGCTCCACACGTATTTCTCGCAGCTTCGCAGCGGCCTGAACTACACCAGTCTCGCTGTAAATAGGTGTAAAACCGCATGAGCCTACCATCAATAATATCAACACAACGAAGAACCTAAATAACAACATTCACTATCCTATTTGGTACAACTATTACCTTCTTGATTTGTTTGCCTGCCAATGCGGCCTGAATTTTTGCATCGCTTAACGCTACCTTTTCAGTTTCCTCTTTTGAAGTGTTTTTTGCAAGCTCAATTGTGGCTTTTAATTTGCCATTTAACTGCACGGCAATAGTTACGTTATCATCAACAAGAAACTTCTTGTCAGCCTTAGGCCAGAGCGCATTAACCAATGACTCTTTGTTTCCAAGCCGCTGCCAAAGCTCTTCTGCCAAATGCGGCACCATCGGATTTAGCAATAATGCAACTGCCTCCAGCCCTTGCGCCAGAACACAAGCATCGGCCTCTTTAGTACCATCCAGCCCGCTTAAATAATTCGTTAACTCCCTTATTCTCGCCACAGCTTTATTCAG
>JAJRPW010000052.1 GCA_024280585.1 Alphaproteobacteria bacterium | reverse complement strand
CCCTTTCTTTTCTTGTTTTTCACATTAAGCTTGCCAAAATCAAAAACAACAGGCTTTTGACCAGAATGTGGATGCTTGGAACCACTGTAAACATGTAGCTTTCTCATTTGCTGACTGCCAAGCGGATTGCGCGAAATCATACGCTCAATCGCCTTGTGAAGCACTCTTTCCGGGAATTTACCATCAATAATTTTACCGGCAGTAGTCTCTTTAATCCCACCAGGATAGCCAGTATGCCAGTAATATGTTTTCTTTTCTGTCTTATTAGCAGTAAGATATATCTTATCTGCATTGATAATAATCACATTATCGCCACAATCTATATGCGGAGTATAAATCGGCTTGCGCTTACCACGTAAAATCATGGAAACCTCGGATGCAAGGCGACCAAGCACCAGATCCGTTGCGTCAATAATATACCATTGTCGTTCAATTTCAGAAGGTCTTGCTGTATAAGTTTTCATTTAAATCTCTATTACTCTTTTTAGGCATTTCACTATGACTTTCATCGTATTAGATAAAAGTAGCCCGTATTTACTCCAAAACCACCCAAATTGTCAATTAAAAAGTTTAATAATCTGATATTTTCTTTTTTCTAGACAACTAGATTTGCTTTATAAGTCCGAGAATGGTGGCTTTACCCACCGGGTGCTTCATCCTTGCCTCGCACCTCCATTTTCTTGTAGAAATAGCCACAAAAACTAAAACCCTCATGATAACGATTATATAAAAGGTCAATTTCTCTTAAATTCTCGGCGGTCGGCTCAAATTTTTTATTATATAAATATTTATATAACTCTGTGTTTATACCCTCAAGACGACTTCTAAGTTCTGTAAATGGTGATGGCGGTTTTTGCTTGAAAAATAACATTTTAACTCCCAAATTTATAGTGAAACGGCCACCTTGTATTACACTTGGTGACCGGGGAGTTAGTAAAACCTGCCTTACGATAGGTCACGACAGCCTTTGGTCGTGAGACTTGGACATACGCTGTCGTCTCCCCAGCCATAAAACTGAGAAGACGAGCATATTTTTAACGGTGCATGCTCATCGAACACACCGCGTAAAGCAAGAGGTTACTACGCCCCAGAACAGTAACACACCATTCCACATGGGAAATTACAGGAAATAATGACTTATTGCAATTGTTTTTAAGCTTATCCTTTACAAAAGCTGCAAAATATGTTGAAAATCATTCTGCTGCAATTTTATTGGAGGAGTTGGCTGTGCCTGAAATTCTGGACGAGATAAAAGAAGACCTAAAAGACGAGAAATACGCACAATTATGGGAAAAATATGGCAGCTATGTGATAGCAGCCGTGCTCGGTATTATTGTCGCGACATCCGGTTCGGTGTGGTGGAAAAGCCACAGCCTTGCAAAATATGAAGCAGCCGGCAGCACAATATATGAAATTATCATGACCGATGAAAAATTAATGGATTTCAAAAAAGCCATTAATAAATATTCCTCGGTAATTGAAAAAGACTCCCCAGAATATTCCGCAATAGCCGGCCTTAGAAAAGCTGCAATTTCAATAAAAGACGGTAAAGCCGAAGACGCGCTAAAAGTTTATATACAAGTCACAGAAAACTCAAATGCACCAATAGAAATGCGGGAACTCGCCAGTTTGCTGTATATTTACAACTCTAAAAACGCTAACGAAGATGTTGATAAACAGCTTGAAGAAGTGTCAAAAAATGATAGTATTTTTAAATATTCTGCATTGGAAATTCTAGCCGTAAATAAAATTTCAGAAGGCAATAAAAAGGCCGCGAAAGAAGCCCTGGAATTAATAATTAATGATAGCAAGGCCCCGTTGAATATAGTAGAAAGGTCGCGTGAAATGCTAAGTATAATTGATGGGCGGGTATGAACAAAGTAAAATTTTTAGTGTTAATAATTTCAAGTTTTGTGTTATTTTCATGCAGTTCAATGTCGGACTGGATTGGCGACAAACCATCCGAAAAAAAAATAGACGGGGAAAGAATTTCAGTCCTGTATTTTGGCTCAACTATCAAGCCAGACAGGTCTTTGGGCAATGTTCCTGTGAAAATTCCGCGAGCCCGCACTAACAAAAAATGGTATAAAAGCAGCGGACATCACTCGCTTATCCCTGAAAATCCAGCTGCTCCAGAGCTTTTTACCAGCAAAAAAATAAGAAAAATCGGCAAAGCTATTTCCGGACAACAACATTTATCAGCCTCGCCTATTATCGCTAAGGGCATGGTTTATACGATAGATTCCAGAGGTTTAATAACCGCCTCGAACGCCCACAATATAAAGGAAAAAATTTGGCGTTATAAAATAGAGCTGCCAAAAAAGAAGGAAATCCTTAGTAGCTCCGGGCTTTCTTATTGGAATAATAAGATTTATGTAGCAACCGGCTATAACCAAATATTGGCCATAAACGCCAATAATGGCAGATTAATCTGGAAGCGAAAGATCAATAGTATTGCACGCTCAGCCCCCGCCATCGGGCATAACACAGTCTTTGTTAACACCATAGACAACAAACTATACGCGCTTGATGCAGAAGATGGTGGAATTATTTGGGTTCATTCCGGCATCGCAGAAGAAATAAGCATATTAGGGTCGGCTTCTCCTATTGTTCTCAATAACTTAGTGGTAACTGCTTACTCATCAGGTGAACTATACGCCCTAAGCCCCCAAAATGGTGAGGAAATTTGGTATGAAACTTTTGCATCTAATTCAAGTTTAAGCTATAATTTGGTGGATATAGAGGCCTCTCCCATCGCAAAAGGCAGCAATATATATGCGGTTGGTAATGACGGAATCCTCGCTGCAATAGAAATTAATTCTGGTAGAAAAAAATGGCAAAAGGAAGTTTCTGGCAATAAATCTTTCTGGATAGCCGGTAATTTTTTATATTTGCTAAGCACTGATGACGAAATTATTGCGGTGCATAAAGAAACCGGTGGAGTTAAATGGATCACAAAATTACCGTCATATAAAAAGGCTAAAAACAAGTCTGGACAGATATACTGGACTGGTCCAGTCATGGCGGGGGGAAATTTATTGGTGGTTGGCTCACACGGCAGAATGCTATCGATTTCTCCTAAAAACGGAAAAATCCTGCTGAGAAATAAAGTGCCTGATGATATTTATATTCCCCCTATAGTTGCTTATGGCACAGTCTTTTTGTTATCTGACAATGCTCATTTAATCGCGCTTTCCGGCGATCTGGAAGCAACAATTACAACAGAAGATAAGCGTCCACCAAAACCGATAAGAAGAAAGGTGAAGTCAAAATCATTTTTTGACAGAATTTTTGGTGATTAATTTTCCCGCCGGTTCGCTGGATAAAAATAAGGCTCTACATAAGAAAAATGCAGCTTATACGGATTAAATATGACATCTCGCACCGCCCGCACGGCCTCTTCGACATTGTTCCAATCTCGCCCCTCCAGAGCGCCATCACAAAGCGGTTTGTAGCCCTCACCTACTGAGTTTTGTTCATCAACTAATTTCGCCATTCTCTCAATACTATCCTCGATATTTTCCTCGCTAACAACCTTATGCAGCAGCCAGTTTCGTATAAAAGCAGCCTTAATTCTTGCAGTTGCACGATCTTCCATCAAAGCCGTTCCACTCAAATCTTTTACGCCCGAACAGCCGATTCCCCTGCGCACCCATGGTTCTGCATAAGCAAGCAACCCATGCACCGCAAAGTCCAGGTTTTCTACAATTTCAGCCTCCGATAAAGCCACTATATCAGCCTTTGGAAACTCAAATAAATCCTCCATACTAACTTGGGTTGTATCATAATTATGCTGCATATCGCGCACATTGCCATAAATATGAAACGCCATAACATGAATCGCTGCCGCGTTTGGCGATGGTGACCAGCCAGTATCCGTAAGCCCCCTAACCTGCCCTTCTTTACTACTCAAAAGACCTGCCATATCATTAATTGCTGCCCACATACCGGCTCCAATCTGTGCCACTCCAAGCTCCAAACTTATATTAACATTATGTTTTTCATAGGAAGTTTTGTAAATTTTTGACGGCAAATCGCGATATGGCGCGATCGCCCCTTGATACATCATTAAATCAATAAAGCTCCCAGTATAGTCAAGAAAGCCCGTATTGGTAAAGAAAATCGCATCTTTTGCCGCTAAAATCGAATCTTTGAGCTGGGCATTAGTCCGCATTTCTTCATTCATTATACCGATTTTGTTAGCATTTTCAGGCAGGCCTTGCGCTTGATTAATTTTATCAAAAAGCTCAATGTTTAAAGCAACTTCCGCGGCTCCATGCATTTTCGGCGCGACATGATATCTAAAACCAATCAGGCTGGTTATAAAGATATCCACAGCTTTTTCAGGAACCGGCTGCCCATCGAGAGTTATCATGTTTTCGTCAGCGAGCATATGTGGCCCGACATCTCTGACAAGCGCAAGGGACGTGCGTTTTAGAGTTATTTCTTCTAGAGAAGCCGGGTCAAAATATTTCGTATCGGGGTTCATTATCCTTTTTTTACCGCGAACCTCGCACTCCAGATCACCTTGAATAATTCCTTTTAAAATGCGGTAAGACTCATATTTATTTTCAGGAGCGGAAATTGATGCATCTTCCAAATCTATTATATAAGTCAGAGCTGATTCAACAAGAATATCCTCAACAGCCCCTTCATCATTAAGTTTAATTTCAATCTTCAACCCATTGTTTTCAAATATAAAATCAGAAAATTTTTCACCAAAAAAAATAACTCCAACAAGTTTATTTTGACTAGCATCTGTTAGTATTGTTTCGCCGTTTTTTGTATGTGCAATAAATTTTTTTGAGGATTTATCGAATGAAAATGATTCTATTTCGTTCCAGCTTTCAACGCCAGCAAAAGAAATTATTTTATCCATAAATTTCGCCGTGTATTCACGAACGGCATCTTTTCTCTCCTCAACATTTTTAAGATTTTCATCGATAAAATTTGATGTGTAAAGCGCGTTATAAAGGCTAACCCACCTGGCATTTGCGGCATTTAAAACCATATTAACCTTGTCGGCTGGAACAACTAATTGCGGCCCGGCCATAGGATTAATTTCGCAGCCAATTTCCTTTGTTACAACCTTATCCACTGAATTTTCGCTTGAAATATAGCCCAATTCCTGCAATTTTGTTACAACTTCTTTTGTAGTCACCCCACCATTTTCGCCGTTGAAAAAATCATTAACGGTCTCTTGCAAGCCATCCCTTTTTTCTAAAAAAGAAGTATTTTTTTGCCTAAAACCCCTTAGAATATCAGCGAAATCAGCGAATATTTTTTTCGGATCAATATTACGCTCATTGCTTAGTGTCGCTATAAAACCACATAACTCATCCGATATTTTAAAATTTTTTGCGACTTCTTTCATTTCACGGCAACCTCATGATTATTTAACAACGTATTAACCGCCTAATACAATATCTTCCCAAATTTAATTTGCACGAGAAAT
>JAJRPW010000051.1 GCA_024280585.1 Alphaproteobacteria bacterium | reverse complement strand
TGAGTGCGGGATTGATTTTGATTTGTATGATGTCGGTGAAATATTCAAAAAAACCCCTTATATCGCGGATTTAAAACCGGGCGGGAAATATGTTGCGAAGGATTTATATGAAGCTGGTGGTGTGCAAATCATCATGAAAACGTTGCATGATGGCGGATATATTCATGGCGATTGTATAACTGTTAACGGCAAAACTATAGCGGAAAACCTTGAGGGGGTTGAGTTTCCAAGCGATCAAGATGTGGTTTATCCCGTCACGAATCCGATTACACCAACTGGCGGGGTTGTCTCATTAAAGGGTAATTTGGCGTCGGATGGCGCGATTGTAAAAATAGCGGGGCTAAAAAATTTGAAACATACCGGGCCGGCACTTTGCTTTGATTGCGAAGAAGATGCACTTAAAGCCGTTGAAAAACAGGCGTTTAAGGAGGGGGATGTTTTTGTGATTCGTTATGAGGGGCCAAAAGGCGGGCCTGGAATGCGTGAAATGTTATCGACCACAGCGGCGCTTTATGGCCAAGGTATGGGCGAAAAAGTGGCGCTTATAACAGATGGGCGTTTTTCGGGTGGAACGCGCGGATTTTGTGTCGGTCATGTCGGCCCAGAAGCTGCGGTTGGTGGCGCTATTGCGCTATTGCAAGATGGCGATGTGATTACCATTGATGCGGTTGAAGGCACTATAAATGTTGACCTTTGCGATGAAGAGCTTACTAAACGTAAAGAAAAATGGCAACCACGTGAGAATGATTTTCAGTCGGGTACGTTGTGGAAATATGCACAGCTAGTAGGTTCAGCTCAAAAAGGGGCGGTAACCCATCCGGGAGCAAAGGCCGAAAAACATATTTATGCGGATATATAAACGCTAGTTTATGTCAAATTTGTGCAGATAATATTCGATAGATTTTTTTAGTCTTGGAAAAATTCCGGCTTTTTCTATGGTTTGGTTGGCATAAAGCGGTAGTGATTTTTCAGCCATATCCGGAATTATTATGCGAAGAGTTCCGATTTGCTGGCCATTTTTAATTGGAGCGGGGACGGGGCCATCGTAACTTACTTCAATTTTTATTTCGCTTTCACGCATTTTGGGGACGATAATATTCACATCTTTTAGCGTGGTTAGGGATACATTTTCGCTTGTGCCGAGCCAGACATCTGCGCTGCTTATATCCTTTCCGGCTTCAAAAAGTTTTCTTTTGGTAAAGTAGCGAAAGCCGTAATTTAGTAATTTTTGTGCTTCATCGGCGCGAGACAGCTCGTTTTTTAGGCCATTTACGACAGCGATTATGCGCCTGTCATTTTGTTTTGCCGAGGCCGCTATGCCATAACCGCCATCGTCGGTATGTCCGGTTTTAAGCCCGTCAACATTAGAATTACGCCATAATAATAAATTGCGGTTTTTCTGTTTTATCTTGCTGTAGGTATATTCTTTTTTGCCGAAATAAGAGTTATAATATTCAGGGAAATCTTTGATCAGCCTGGCACTTAAGATTGCGATATCATGAGCCGACATATAATGTTTTGCGTCTGGCCAGCCGGTAGCATTCATAAAATGGCTGTTATTCATTCCAAGTTTTTTTGCGGTTTTATTCATTAATGCCACAAAATTTTCTTCTGACGAGGCAACCCCTTCGGCGACAACTATGCAGGCATCATTGCCGGATTGCACGATTATTCCGTTTAACAACTCTTCAACACTAACTCTGTCCGTGTGGCGCAAAAACATCTTGGAACCGCCCTTACGCCAGGCTTTTTCGCTTACTGTGAATTTATCGTCCAGGCGTAAAACATCGTTTTTTAGTCGTTCAAACACGACATAAACTGTCATTAATTTCGTCATGGAGGAGGGAACCATTTGTTTGTCGGAGTTTTTGCCAAATAAAATCTCAGAGGTTTCGACATCCAGAAGCACAGCTTGTTTTGCATTCGTTACGAAAGCATTCGCGTTAAATGCAAAAGAGAAAATAGCTAGAAAGATCAGGATCAGTTTATTCATTGTAATACTACTAATTCACAGAGGCTTTGTCATTGATAATCATGGCATCAGAATGCCCCATACGTATAACTTTTTTCAAGGCAATTTTCGCCATAGTCTTGTCTTTTAGTGGACCAAGTCTGACTCTATACAAGGTTCTTTTGCCAACATTGACAGGGCTTATGGCTACATCGCCAAGTGAAGTCAGAATTTTTTCAACGCGTTTGGCATTATTTTCAATTCCATAAGTTCCGGCCTGAATGAAATGGCGGATTTTGGTTTGTGATGTTGTAGCAATTTTAGTTGCTATGGCCGGCGCTTTGCCTATTTTATCGCTATCTGGAAGGTCATCGACATTTGATACATTACCAATATCAAAGCTTTCACTAAGATTTTCACTCCACATATAAGATTTCGAGTAGTCGTGATCGCCAAACCCACTTAAATTTGTGTTCTTCGCTAAAATTGCAGTTTCCTGTGGTTTATTAGAAAGAGAGGGAGGGATTTTTAAAGAACCTATTGTGGCTGCAGCGACAGAACTTGCTATCACATCGCCGTCATCCATTGGGATTATATCCAGAGGAGTGCCTAAGTTAATATCAGGCTTATCATCATATTTTGCCGAGTATTTTTCAGTAACTTCTGCGTCATTTCTGCCGGGCAAATCAGCCAGTAATCGTTTAGTGTGACCCTCCAGGAATTGTACGCGAATTTTTGCAACTCCTTTGTTTTTAAAGCCGAGAATTTCAGCAGATCGTTTCGAAAGATCAAGCACCCGACCCTTAGCAAAAGGCCCGCGATCATTAACCATAACGACAAGAGTCTTGTTGTTTTCCAGATTTGTTACTCTAACCATGCTTGGAAGGGGCAGGGTATTATGCGCTGCTGTTAGGGCATTTTCATCGAATGTGTCGCCGTTTGCAGTTTTTTTACCGTGGAAATCAGGGCCATACCAGGACGCTATGCCGGTTTCATCGTAATCGGATTGCTCACGAGGATAAAACCACTCACCGTCAATTTCATATGGCTCACCGATTTTATAATATCCATGGTAATTATCCTGGCTTATTTTATTTGCTGTAATGGAATTGGTGCAGGCTGAAACCATAAATAATATCAAAATACTTAGCGTTTTTTTCATAATAATTCTCCTAATTAGCTATGCCGTCGGATAATATCCCAACTGCGGTCGCAAAATATAAAGATCGGTTCCATTTTAAAACCGTCTTGTAATTGGAATAAACAAGATATGTTTTGTTCTTGTCGTCTTCCGGTCTGATTAAAGATGCTGTTAAATCTGATCTTCTAGGCAGTTTTCCACCATTAATTTTCTTAATTCCCAGATTCTGCCATGCTTTTAAAGATTTTTCAATATTCTTATCAATTAAAGACAAATCAAATTTTTTGGGCAGCTTGACTTCGCGGCCCCAGGTCGTTTTATTGTCCCAACCTCGCTTGGAAAGATAATTGGCGATTGAGCCAAAAACATCAGCTTTTGTCTGCCAAATATCACGTTTTCCGTCATTATTATGATCCACTGCTAGCTCCAGAAAGCTGGATGGCATAAACTGCGTTTGACCCATTGCGCCGGCCCATGAGCCTTTCATAGCTTTGCGGGTGATATGCCCCTGGTCGATTATTTTCAGGGCGTTGATCAACTCAGCTTCAAAAAATTCTGCGCGCCGCCCTTCATAAGCAAGGGTGGCAAGGGAGTTCACGACATCATAGCTGCCCATATTCGTGCCGAAATTGCTCTCGATTGCCCACAGCGCGACAATAAAGCGTGGCTGCACCTGATATTTTGCACTAACTTTGTCCAGTAACTTTTTGTTTTGACGATATTTTTTCTTGGCCTGCGAGATTCTGTAATCAGGGACGATGTTCTGGATATATTGGTCGAATGTCTTGGTTTTATAGGGTTGTTTTTGGTCAAATTTAATGACTTTTGGTAAAAATTCAGCATTACTTAAAAAATCATATATAGTTTCGTCGCTAATGCCCTGTTTTTCGGCTTTTTTTGTGAATTCAACTAACCAGCCGCGAAAATGACTTTTGTCAAAAAGTTTCTCTGCTGCAGCTGCATTGCCGGCAAATAATATAACGAATATAAAGTAAAAGATTTTGCTCACAAAACTACCTGATTGAATGCTACCCATAACAATATAAGGATGATTGGCGGGATTGCAACAGGAAGTTTTTGCCTTTGAGTTTTAGCCAAAAGTCACAATGTTATTGAATCTTGCGCGCGCATACATTATATATCTATAGTCCCCACTTTTAAACAGGTATTGGCGCTATGAAAAAGATATTCCTATGTGTGATTTCACTTTTTTTATCGGCTAATGTCGCTTTCGCCGGTCAGGTTACGAAGAAAATTCCGAGATCAAGCGAAGAAGTTTTGCTGTCTTTTGCGCCTTTGGTTAAGAAGGCTTCACCCGCGGTTGTCAATATATATACCAAGAGAAAAATTCAGGTTCGCGGTGGTTTATCGCCGTTTTTTAGCGACCCGGTATTCAAGCATTTTTTCGGTAATAATTTCCCTGGCGGAGTGACGACGGAACGGGTGGAAAGCTCGCTAGGATCAGGGGTTATAGTCAAAGATGACGGGCTTATTGTTACAAATTACCATGTAATTTCCGGCAGTGAGGATATAACGGTCGTGTTAAATGACAGGCGTGAATTTGCAGCGAAAATTGTTTTGAAAGATGACAAAACCGATTTGGCGCTGCTGAAAATTGATGCAAAGGGCGAGAAGCTAGCGTTTCTTGAGTTTATGGATTCCGATGATCTGGAGGTTGGCGATATCGTTATGGCGATCGGAAACCCGTTCGGAGTCGGGCAAACGGTGACTAATGGGATAGTCTCGGCGGTGGCCAGGACGACAGTGGGCGTTTCGGATTATCAGTTTTTTATCCAGACAGATGCGGCGATAAATCCGGGCAATTCAGGCGGAGCGCTGGTTGCTATGAACGGCAAATTGGCGGGTATTAATTCGGCTATATTCTCAAAATCCGGTGGGTCTAACGGGATTGGTTTTGCAATTCCGGCGAATATGGTGGCGGCGATTGTGCGCGGGAGCGAAAGTGATGGTTATATTGTGCATCCGTGGCTTGGAATAACGACGCAAAGGGTGACGCAGGATATCGCAAATTCTTTGGGGCTAAAAAGGCCAGTTGGCGCGATTATTTCGGATATGCATGAGGCCGGTCCGGCGAAAGATGCAGGGCTGGAGCTGGGCGATGTGGTTTTGGCAATTGACGGGCATGAGGTTTTGGACGAGCATTCGCTGCGTTTTCGGGTGGCGACCCATAGCGTTGGCGAAAAAGCTGTGTTTCAGGTGAGACGGGGCGGCAAAAACAAGAATATCAAAGTTGCAATGGTTGCCCCGCCGGAATTGCCAAAAAGGGATTTTCGGGTTTTAGGCGGCAGGCATGCATTGTCGGGGACTACTGTGGGTAATCTGTCGCCGGCTTTGGCTGATGAGCTGGGTTTAAATTATAATCTGCGCGGGGTTATTATCGCCGAATTGAAGCGCGGAGTGGCGTCCGGTCTTGGGTTTCATAAGAAAGATGTGGTTAAAGCAATAAATGGTCAGGAAGTGACGACATCCGAGCAATTGCAAAAAATCCTCGAAAAAGGCGCCGCCCGCTGGAATGTCACGGTTAAAAGGGGTAATCGCCAGCTGAATGTGATTTGGGCGGGTTAGGCTTCCTTGGCAGGAAGGGATGTTCATCCCTTCTTAATACTTCATGGTAATTATTAATATATTATTAATATATTTGTGGTACGTTTATAAGACGTGTCATATTTATAAAGGTAGTATTGCTATGGGAACATTAAGGATTAATGATTCAGATATAATTAATGGCGAATTGCCGCTTATTGCTGATGACGTAAAAAAACTTGATCTGTATTACTGCAAAAATCTCAAAACTATAAAACCGGGTGCATTGCCGCAAGAGCTGGAAGAGCTTAGTCTGTATGGCTCCGCTATTGAAACCCTGGAAGCAGGTGTGATACCACAAAGTGTAACAACACTTGATCTGAGTGACTGCGAAAATCTCAAAACTATAAAACCGGGTGCATTGCCGGAAAAGCTGGAAGAGCTTGATCTGGAAAGTTCCGCTATTGAAACCCTGGAAGCAGGTGTGATACCACAAAGTGTAAAAAAACTTAATCTGAGTTTTTGCGAAAATATCAAAACTATAAAACCGAATGTATTGCCGAAAGAGCTGAAAGAGCTTGATCTGCGTTACTGCGAAAAGCTCAGATGCACACCGGAACTCCTGACGCAAATAGATAAGTTGGAAACAAATGGCTGTAATGTTTATTTACCCAGCCATTTTTCACGCAGTGCTCAAATCGCCCAGGCAAAAGAGAGGCTGGGTGCTGCAATTGAAGTCTTTGTCAAAGATAATCCCGGTAAAACAAAACCCACTCAAACCCCGGAAATATTTCACCGCTTTCTAAATGAAGGCACACACGAGCGTGGCGGTGCCAAGGAAATCGTCGAAAGCATCACTCCAATACTTGATTCTATAGAAAAAAATCCGAATAACCTAAGATGGATAGAGGAAATTGCCGGCAGTATGATGGCAGGGTGCGTCAACCAGCCAGTGGCCGGCATGGCAGAGATCGCCGCCTGGACCTCGGTGGCTGAAGCCGGCAGCACAACAAACAAAATAACCGCGGCAAAACAGCTTATCGCACTGGACACACTCAATGTTTTTGTGGCCAAACATACGCCGGGCGAATTAGTTGAAGTTGAGGCCGGAAATTCTTTGCTTAGGGAAATTCATGAAAAACTGGTCAAACAAGATAAAATGCAGCCCTGGCTTGGTGTTCCAGGCCCTGTTGCCCATGAGGTCTGTATTACAAGATGGCTGACAGAGGCCAGGATTAATGCTGCATACGGTCAAGTTAAAGAGGTTCTTGCAAAGCCACCGCCTGAAGTGGCAAATTATTTATGTGAAGTTAAAGGGAGTATATGGGCAAAAGTTGCCTTTCCGGAGCAAACAGCAAAAATAGAGGGGGAATACTCACAAAAGCAAGCTGCTATTGGCATTGCAATGGATGTTGCAAGCGGTCTGACGGAAACTAAGGAGGCATTAAAAGAGGCTGAGGGTGACAATTGTTTGAGTGAATATAATAAGCTTAAAGGCAAGTCGGCAGATGATTTAAACGATTCTTTTAAAAATATGGAAACACAAAAAGATGAAGCCATTGCAACAAAAGTTAAGGAATTAACTGATAAAGCTGTTTCAGGCAGGACTAAATCACGTCATAAAACGCATCATAAAACACGTCATAAAACACGTCATAAAACACGTCATACTCAAAAACCGGATAATTTCGCTGAAAGAGTGAAGAGTGATGGCGAAAGAACCCGATAATTTGACAGTAACAATTAGTAACAAAGAGTGATTTGTTATTTACCGGGGGAATTGTTATCTTCACTATGGGAAATATTTTAAATGCCATAACATAGTGGGAGACGCGTATGTTTAGTTATCAAAAAACAATCGGAAATAAGGTTAGCTGTTTTGGCATCGGTCTCCACACGGGCGTGAGGGTGGATGTTAGCTTGAATCCGGCCGGGGTGGATACTGGCATTGTTTTTAAACGCAACGATGTTAAGGGTAAAAACCCTGCAATTGAAGCTAGTTATAAAAATGTCTCAAATACTATGCTGGGCACAACTTTGCGCAATGAAGACGGCGTGAGCGTTGCAACTATCGAACATCTAATGGCAGCACTTTGGGGCTGCGGAATTGATAATTGCGTGGTGGAAATAAACGGCCCGGAAGTTCCTATAATGGATGGTAGTTCGGAGCCATTCGTGTTCTTAATAGAATGCGCCGGCAAAAAAGAATTGAATAAAGCCCGCAAAGTTATTGAGGTTCTGAAGGAAATTAAAGTTTCAGAGAGCGATGATGCGAATAGTGGTTATATATCAATAGCTCCGGCTGATGGTTTTTCCGTCGGTCTTGAAATCGATTTTGGCGATAAGGTTATTTCAAAGCAGAATTGCGTTTTCGATTCAAGAGATGTTTCGTTCAAAAGTGACTTATGCCGCGCGCGTACATTCGGTTTTGAACATGAGGTGAATTATTTGCGTGAGCAGGGGCTTGCGCGCGGTGGCTCGTTGGATAATGCGATTGTTGTTGGGAAAGAGGGCGTTTTAAATAAAGATGGTTTGCGCTATTCAGATGAGTTTGTGCGCCATAAAATTCTTGATTGTATCGGTGATGTTTATCTTGCCGGCGCATATATTAAAGGTCATTTGCATGGATTTAAGTCTGGTCATGCGCTTAATAACCAACTTTTGCATGAATTTTTTGCTGATGAGGACGCCTGGCGGGTTGTGCAATTGTCTGATTCGGATAGTGCATCAATGTTGGATCATAAAGTTCAATAAATTCTCTTCACAATTGATTTTTTTATGCATAAAATGAGTGCATGATGGATGGATCCGAATATTTACTGGAATTTTATCGAGTTGGCGAATATGTCAAGGTGAGCGCCGTTGATGTGGCTACGTTACGGGAGGTTTGTGTGGTTTTGCCAGCAAAAGGTTTGACCCAAAAAGAAATGGAAACTATGGCGATAAAAAGACTGGAGTATGTTTTGAAGAAAGAAAGTGCCGACTAATTTGATGCTAGAGCTGTGCAGGTTCGGAATTTTTTAAAAATTTCCATTGGTGCAATAAGCATGATAGTTTGAGGTCTGCTTTTTCCTGTGCTACATTTGCTGCACTTATTCCGGCTTCGTTTTCGCTGTCTATTTTCGCGCCATGCTCAACTAATTTTATAATTGTTGCATGATCTTCTTTGTTAACCGCAACAAGAATGGGTGTTACACCAACATAATTTTTTTGGTTCACGTCAGCTCCGCTTTTTACCAGGAAGCCAACGATGTCCGCATGTTTGTTTTGTGCGGCGATAATAACTGGAGTTGAGCCTGTTTCCGGGTGGATTTGGTTGATATTAGCACCATTTTTTACCAGGATTTCGACTATTGCCAACCGTCCCATTTGGCAGGCAAATAATATTGGCGTTGCACCTGTTTTGGATGGGCAATTTACGTCAGCACCGCGTTCTAGAAGTATTTCTGCAATTTCGAGATTATTATTTTCAATGGCGTATAATAAAGCAGTGGCACCGGTTTTAGATAGATTATTCAGATTGTCGTTGTCAATAGCAAGGGTGCGTACATTTGTAGCGCAGCCTTTTTTTACGGCCTCAAAAAGAGCGTTATTTACACTATTGGATCTGAATTTTAATCTTTCTAGCAATTTGGACATTCGCCTGGTGCTCCTTAATTTTTTATTCATGATTGAAGCTTAACATTAAATTCTTAATAAAATATTAATGTCGTTATATGGTTCCGGCGAAATTGTTGTAACTTTAAACAAAGTCTATTATAGATATTGATATGACTAAAAAAATTGCAATTTTTATCCCGGCCAGAATGGATTCGACAAGATTTCCAGGTAAGCCATTGGCTGATATCAATGGAAAGCCGATGATTGTGCATGTGGTTGAACGCGCTAAGAAGTCTGGTATTGGCAATGTTTATGTGGCTTGTGCTGAGCAGAAAATTGCTGACGTGGTCGAAAAATGTGGTGGTAAGGCGGTTTTAACTGACCCGGATCATCCGTCAGGTACGGATCGGATTTATGAGGCGATGACTAAAGTTGCTGAAGATTTTGATTATATTGTCAATGTTCAAGGGGATTTGCCGTCACTTGATCCGAAAATAATTAATGATGCAATTGAGCTTTTGGACGATCCAGAGGTGGATATAGCCACATTAGCGGCGGTTATAAAAAATGATGATGAGAAAAATAATCCCAATATTGTTAAGGCGGTTATTTCATTTTATGCAGAAAATAAGGGGAGGGCGCTTTATTTTACCAGAGCAAATGCGCCTGGCGGTGAGGGTGATTTATATCATCATATAGGGCTGTATGCCTACAAAAAGGCGGCTTTGGAGAAGTTTGTCGGTTTAAAACCGAGTGTCTTGGAAAAAAGAGAAAAATTAGAACAGTTGCGTGCTTTGGAAAATAACCTTAGAATAGATGTCGGGATTGTGAATGCGGTGCCGCTCGGTGTTGATACGCTAGGCGATTTGGAAATTGTAAAATCTATTATATAGGTAGTATATGGAAAAAAAATATGACGTAGTTGGCTTGGGTAATTCAATCGTGGATGCGCTTGGCAAAGTTGAAGATGCCTTTCTTAAAGAGCAAGGGCTTGCAAAAGGAACGAATAAGATTGTGGAGTCGGCTGAGGCGGATGAGGCGGAAAAAAAAATTAAGGATGTGTCAGAAGTTTCTGGTGGATGCGCGGCAAATACAGTAGCAGGGCTGTCACTTTTAGGTATGAAAACGGCTTTTATGGGAAAAATTGGCGATGATGAGGCCGGCAAAGTTTTTGTT
>JAJRPW010000050.1 GCA_024280585.1 Alphaproteobacteria bacterium | reverse complement strand
TCAAATGATAAGAGTTTAGAGGGGGTTGAGGAGCGCTTGTTTGGTTTGCGTAACGCTTCTAAAAAATACGCAGTTCCGGTTGAGGAGTTGCATGAGCATCTCGCGCGAGTGAAGGATGACCTTGATTTTATTGAGAATCAGGATACAAGAGTTGAGAGTTTATTGACGCAATTGAATGAAGCCAAGGCGAAATATGTGGTTGAGGCGATTCGATTGACGGATGGCCGGGCGAAGGCTGCAGAAAAAATGCAAAAACAGCTTGGTTTGGAGTTGGCGCCTTTAAAGATGGAAAACACAGTGTTTAAGGTGTCAATTGAGAGTGTGGCTGAAGAGTCCTGGTCGGAAAAAGGTCTTGATAAAATCCGGTTTATGGCTAGTACGAATCCGGGGATGCCGCTTGCTCCATTACATAAAATCGCTTCAGGGGGCGAGCTTTCGCGTTTTATGCTGGCGACGAAGGTTGTATTATATGACATAAAATCAGTGCCAACGATGATTTTTGACGAGGTGGATACCGGAATTGGTGGCGCGGTCGCTGATGCTGTGGGGCGGCGTTTGAAAATTCTGTCGCAAACGGTACAAGTGTTGGTCATAACCCACCAACCGCAGGTGGCTGCGAGGGCTAGTTACCATCTAAAAGTTAGAAAAATTCAAAAAGAAAACAGTACCTTAACGGAGGTTTTTGAACTGCCATATCAAGATCGTCAGGAAGAAATTGCGCGTATGCTGTCCGGGCAGTTTGTTACTAACGAGGCACGTGCTGCGGCAATAAAATTGCTGGATATTGCTTAATAACTTCTTGACAAACCCACGAATTTCTACTATATCTGGTATATAAGTTTGCGCTTTGCTACATTATGTAGCCTGCTGGTCTAACACGTAGTTAACCTCTAAAAGGAGCGAATATCATGACTTACTTCTCTTCTATGCTTAAAGCCGGCATTGGTCGGTTTACTGTAAATTTAAATAAGTTGCTTGGAAGCACGCCATTTCTCTTGAAAACTGCGAAGTTGCGGGATGAGTTGGAGTTACTCACTTCCTATTCTTCCGACACGGTGTACCGTCTGCGTTACGATAGTATGAGCTATGATTATGTCAGTTCAGCAGTTGTAAGGCTGCTGGGGTTCTCGCCAAAAGAGATGAAAAACATTAACTTCCGCGCACTTATTTTAGAGACAAAGCTTATTAGTGACGGCATAAAAAAGGTTAATTTTTATGATGATCTGGAGGCCTCACGCAAAGCTGGCGATGTTAGTAAATGGCAGGCTGATTACTTGCTTCGCACCAAAGATGGTCGTAAAATATGGGTGACTGACGTATCATTTCCATGGTTCGACAAGAAAGGGGATATTATTGGGTCAATTGGATCGTTGCGTGATATAACTGAGCGCGTCAAAGCTGAAGAAATGGTTAAAGAGGAGTTGATTCGCCTTGCTCACACTGATGTTTTAACCGGTCTGACCAATCGTCGCGTATTTTTTAATTCGATTGAAAGCGAGCTGAAGCGCTATAATCGTACCAAAAATGACTTCTCTATTTTACTCATAGACATTGATTTTTTCAAGAAAATTAATGATAAATACGGCCACGATGCCGGTGATAGGGTATTGGTGGAGCTTGGTAATGTTATGAAAAGCTGTCTGCGTGAGACTGATGTTGTGTCAAGAGTTGGTGGTGAGGAATTCGGGATATTTCTGCCGGATACCGCTGAGGATGGTGCATATTGGGTGGCGGAACGGATTTGCACCGCGGTTGCCAAACATAATTTCTTTATAAATGATTCGATTTTACCGGTTGGATGTACGGTATCAATTGGTGTTTCCTCAACTAATCAAAAGGAGGAGCCTGGTGCCACAGATTTATATAAAGAAGCTGATACTAGGCTGTATATCGCTAAAAACACCGGTCGCAACCAGGTTTCAATGGATGAAATCGTGCAGCTACATTAATTTTACAATCCAAACTTAGCCCACATCGCTTTATCTACGGCTGTTTTGGTTAATGAGTCAATAAATTCAGCACTTGCGCCGCTGATTTTGCGTTTTAGCCAGCCTTTGGATTTCGCAACTTTGACGAATTTTATTTTGTCACCATATTTTTCTTTCATAACAGTTTGCATGTCACCAATATGGTCCACCAACCCCAACTCGACAGCCTTTGCGCCGCTCCAAAACTCCCCGTTAAATAAGGTTTTTTCGTCTTTTTTCTTAATTTTCCCTTCCCTTCGAGTTCGCACTAAATCCTTGAAAGCTTCATGCACATCTTTTTGGGCATTAGTCAGGATTTCAACATCCTCAGACTTTTCTTTACTAAATGGGTCAAGCAGAGATTTATTGTCGCCTTGCGCGTAAACTCGCCTTTCTACCCCCATTTTTTTCATGGCATCAACAAAGCCAAAACTAGAAGAAATAACGCCAATACTGCCGATAAGTGAACTTTTTGATGCGTAAATTTCGTCCCCCACACAAGCGAGCCAATAGCCTCCCGATGCCGCTAAATCCTCAATAAATACATAAACTAAGACTTCAGCTTCTTTGGCTAAGTTCCTGATTCTATTGAATATTAATTCAGATTGAACCGGTGAGCCACCGGGCGAATTAATTTGTACAGCAACGGCTTTTACCCCACTGAAATTGAAGGCTTTTTTGAAATCATCTTCCAAATCATCAAGGGATAAGCCTTGTTTAAATGTGCCTCCGCTGCCTATTACGCCGGAAAGCCTGATAACCGGCACAATTGTCTCTCCTCCGCAAATTTTATTGCAGGAAATCAATTTCAATATGTGCTTAATGGCCTTTGCAATAGGGGTTTTTTTCTTTTTCGACATATAGTATCCAAAATATTCATTGTATGAAGACACGCACTATAACTACTTAAAAATGCAAAGGCAAGTCAGAATTCTACCCATCTTCCAGCGCAAATTTTATAGCAAAACTGGCCGCTATAACCGATACTGGCAGCATAAACAGCCCCAAACCAAACAATAGCATAAGGTTTGGTAGTGCGGCATTTTCAGAAAACACGCCAACGCCAAATATTAGTACCGGGATATAAAGCGGCAAAATTAGCAACCCTACCAACCCACCTCCGCGGCTAAGACCAAGGGTGAGAGCGGCACCCACGCATGTGATCATGCTCAAAACCGGCGTGCCAACAACCAAAGAAAATAGTAGTAAATCTATGTCGGAAATACCAAGCATAAGTCCAACTAATGGCGATAAAATCACAATCGGCAAGCCTGTCACCAACCAATGTGCCAGTATTTTTGCAGAAATTATCACCTCCGGGAGCGAGCCTTGTAAAAATATTTGAGCCAGACTACCATCTTTGTAATCCTCATCAAAAACCCGGGAAACACCGAGCATAGAAGCCAAAAGCGCGCATACCCAAATAATTCCAGACCCAATTTTTTGTAAAAATGTTACATCCGCGCCAATGGCAAATACGAATAAACTGGCTGAAATTAGATAAAATGCCAGCAAATTAAAGGCTTCGCTGCCTTTTTTGAATGATAATTTAATATCATGCGTGACGATCGCCAGGAAGATTTTCATGCAAAATCTCTCAAATCAAGTTCAGCAATATTTTCAATTGGAATATCGTCATGAGTGGCTATTATCACCGCCCCGCCTTGCTCAGCCCGCGCTGAAATCAGGCCAACCAGCTTGTTTTTTATGTCATCATCGAGATTGGTAAATGGCTCATCCAGCAGCCATATTTCGGATTTACAGGCAATAAGCCTGGCCAATCCCACCCGACGTTGCCAGCCGGCAGATAATTTTGCACAAGGCACATTGGCCACCTGACCCAGGTCAAAATAAGCCAAGGCCGCCGGCACCAACTCCTTTGAGCCGCGAATCTTCGCCCAAAACAGCAGGTTTTCCGTTACGGTTAGCTGCGGTTTAATCGCATTTTTATGGCCAATATATTGAATTATCTCGCAATATTCTGGCCAATGCTCGCCTTTTACATCTTCATTTGCGTATAAAATTGTCCCGGAATTTGGGGTAAGAAGGCAGGAAATAATGTTAAGCAAACTCGTTTTTCCCGAACCATTTGGCCCGCGAACCGCCAATATACAGCAATCACCCAAGGTGAATCCAAGGTTTTTAAACAGCGTTTTTCCACCACGCTCGCAGGAAATATTATCTATAGTAAGCATGGATCCTTTTTATATGATCTATTTAAATTTGCAAGGGTGTCGTAATAATCAGGCTGTAACTGTTAACGCGCATGCAATAATAACCCATCTGATGGGTTAATGTGAATGAAAAAGCAACATATTTGCAATAAAGTAGATATACTATACCGACTCATATACTACAAAATAAGTGCACACCAAATATTTTTGCTGTGCAATACTAAAAACGTTAGACAAACTGCATTTGTAAAAATATAGTAGTGCTTACTAACAACAACTTGCAAGAAAGTATTATAACTCAAAATGAAGAAAATATGTTTTTATTAGCTAATGAAGATGGAAAAGTCGGCGTTGAAAAAGCAGTCGAACTACTAAACAATAACAAAACATCCATAGACGCGATCGTTGAAGGAATTTCCAAGGTTGAGGAAGACCCTCATTCCAAAATTGTTGGACTTGGTGGTATACCAGATATTAGTGGCGAGGTGACGCTTGATGCAGCCATCATGGACGGTAGCACTCTTGATTTTGGTGCTGTTGGCTGTATTAAAAAACATGTAAATGCTATTAAAATTGCAGAGTCTATATTGCATGATTCGCCGCATTGTTTGTTAGTTGGTGAAGGGGCAGACAGATATGCAAAAGAGAAAAATATTCCGCTCCGCTCACCATTGTTGCAAAAAGCAGAAGATCAATGGCGAGAGCTTTTTAAAACCTACGTAAATGAAGATATACCAGATTCGCTAGAGGTAGTCGCATTGGCCGAGTGGTGCAAAAAAGCTATTATAGGAGCGCACGGACATCTTTTTAAAGACACAACCATATTCATGGCAAAAGACCACAAGGAAAATATTGCAGTTGGAACTAGTACAACGGGCTGGCCGCTTAAATATCCAGGACGTTTGGGAGATTCTCCTGTAGCTGGTGCGGGGTTCTATGCCAACAATAAATGGGGTGCAGCGGCTTGCACAAATACCGGAGAAATGGCTCTACGGGCGAACACAGCCTTTGCCGTTGTGCAATATATGAAGATCGGGCTATCCGTCGAAGAGGCCGTATATCAATCAATGAAAGACCTTACATCACTAAAAGGAGGCTTGCTATCCGATCTGGTGGTGCATGGAATAGACAAACAGGGGAAATATAAGGTTGCTTGCTATCACTCCAAACCGCATGGAGAACCTGCCCCTAAATTTTATTATTGGCACAAAGAACACTCAACCGAATTAGCTCTTATCGAAGCAGAGACTATGTTTAGAGACGATATTTTAAGTATGAATCACAAATTCTAGGCAAGGGCAGATGCAAAGCAACCTATGATCAATATTAAGTTTATGGAGTACTTTGTATTCGATGCATCTAAAGAGTAGCATTGTAATCAACCCCATCAAAGATAAATATTTATTTGTGTAGGGCATTCCTCTTATTGCTGATACCATCAATAAACATACTGATTTTTAAAATTATAATAGGAGAGATCAAATGGGAGACAAAGGCAAGAAAGATAGTAAAAAAGAAGGCAAAAAAGCCCCACTTTTGACAGCAAAAGAAAAGAAGAAAAAAAAACAAGAAAAGAAGAAAAAGGCGTAGCTAGATTGCTTACTATAGCATGAGCTACTCCCAACGTCTGCTTTCATCATCTGCTGCGTGAATATAAGTGTCGGCAATATTGCAATCCCTGTTTCCGGCTTTGTCTTCAAGGCTGGTTAACAACTCTTCGATTTTTTCCTCAAGATCGTCATTGTCAGTATAGTTGATTGTAATAAGGTATTTCCTGTCACCGAGGTTTTCATAATTTTCATCAAAGTCCGAAAGCGCACTGTTTTCAACACTCTCGTAAGCGGAGTTTTGTACTGGCGCTTGATTGTTACGTTCTAAAAATAAATGTAGCTTTACCTTAATCGTTGTCATGTGTTTTGCACTCCTTCTATAATGTTAACTTCCATTGCTCGCTTCATAACTCCATGCATGATAAGGCGAACCACCTCGTCATAATCTAACCCGGCATTCATTTTACAAGACCGTGGGAAATAACTGGAATCTTTTTTCATTCCCGGTACTAAATTTGCTTCAATGAAATGACATTGACCGTGATTATCCATTTTAATATCAATTCGACCAAAACCTCTTACACCTAATGCATAAAATGATTTTTCCGCAATATCCGTAACTTGAGATAAAATTTTTGAATCAGTAATTTTTTCCAGAACTTCTGTATTATCATTCTTAACTTTTGCGCCCAGTATTCGTACACCATCTTCTTCGGGCGGTATAATTTCAACTGGTGCAACAATCAAGTTTCCATTAGCCTCTATAACGGCAACGGTAAATTCCCTGCCACCAAGATATTCCTCAACCAAAACAGGCTCGGCATATTCATTATAAAGTTTTCCTACTTTTTTCTGAAAATGACTAAAATCATAAACAAGCGAATCTGTGTCTACGCCATTGCCATTTGCTGCGTCAGTTGGTTTTATAAAAAGAGGAAATGGAAGTGGGAGGTCTTTTTCGTTTGTAAACTCAAAAGGAGTTGTGACAAAAAAATCTGCGGTATTAACATTTTTGGATGCTACCTGTTTTTTCGCCGCTACTTTATTTGAATCGAAGAGTAAAACTTCTTTTGTGGAGCCTGTGTAAGGGATATTATGATTTTCAAAATACTCTGAAAGCCACAGCTGCTTGTCACCATCCAGAGGAATATATTTTACTGCTGCTATAACTAAGTCTGGTTTTCGTGTAATAATGGCAGCTAAATCAGCCTCGTTTTTGCAGACTGTTACCAGGACATTATGATCAGATTTTATAAGGGATTGCATAACATTTTCACAAGCATGATATGGGCCAAAGCCCGTTTCTTTTAGCTTGTCATTTGGTGTAGTTACAATCTCAATCTGCAAAATAATCCCTCAATATATATGGCGCGCCTCCAATGCAAGAACAAGGTGATCCGCCATGAATATGTCGAGAGAATCTCGAGAAAAAATAAACCTGCTGAGTTTTATGTGTGGAGTAATAGCTTGTATAGTATGAGTAGCTGTAAATAGCAAGCTGATTTCTAGCTTGTGCCAGGGCAAACGCATCTAAATATTCTTGACAGAGAAAATTGCAGTTTTTGTAATTAAACAGGAGCGGAAAAGCTCGTCATCCTGCTACGCAGATGCAGGATCGAAGAAAACTTTATAAAAAACCTTGGATACTTCGATCAAGTCGAAGTATGACGAAGCTTATTTATAAAGGGGAAATACACCATTTTTATTTCTGCCCCTGCTGGAAATAAGTATAAATTTAGTGACTATATATTGTGCATAATGTATATAGTGGGAGGAAATTTGAGAGCTAACCTACCAACCCACCTAATATAAAAAGAATTCATAAAATGCTAAGACTTACTGAAATTAAACTATCTCTTGATCACACCCCTGAAGAGATTGAAAAAGCGGCAATATCTCGTTTAGATATAGCTCCTAGCGATCTTATTTCATGTACCGTATTTCGTCGAGCACACGATGCTCGTAAAAAACATTCTATCAAGCTTATCTACTCTCTTGATGTGGAAGTTAAAAATGAAGAATTGATTCTAAATCATTGTTCTAAGGCAATAAATATTAAGCCTGCTCCTGATATTGAATATAAGTTTACTGCGAAAGCTCCAGAAAAACTTTCTTCCAGGCCAATAGTTATAGGTGCCGGGCCATGTGGGCTTTTCGCCGCACTTATATTAGCGCAGATGGGGTTTCGCCCTATAATCCTTGAGCGTGGCAAGGTGGTTCGGGAACGAACCAAAGACACGTGGGACTTGTGGCGAAAATCAAAACTTCACACTGAATCTAACGTTCAATATGGTGAGGGTGGGGCAGGGACATTCTCTGATGGCAAGCTTTATAGCCAGATAAAAGACCGCCGTCACCTTGGCAGAAAGGTTCTGACGGAGTTTGTAGAGGCTGGCGCTCCGGCTGAAATTCTGACTGAAGCGCATCCGCATATCGGTACATTCCGTTTGGTAAAAATGGTCGAAAATATGCGCCGAACCATTGAATCTCTTGGTGGAGAATATCGCTTCGAAAGCCGCGTTACCGATTTTGATATTGAAACTGGCAGCGATGGTGAGCAGAAAATACGCGGGGTGGTTTTAGATAATGGCGAGCATATTGCCTCTGACCATGTGGTTTTGGCTGTAGGGCATAGTGCTCGCGATACATTCCAGATGCTTTATGACCGCGGAGTTTATGTTGAGGCTAAGCCTTTTTCGATTGGGTTTAGAATTGAGCACCCGCAATCACTTATAGATGAGGCGCGTTTTGGTAGCAATGCTGGAAATCCGATACTTGGCGCAGCGGATTATAAATTAGCACATCATGCGTCAAATGGCCGTGATGTTTATAGCTTTTGCATGTGTCCGGGCGGCACGGTAGTTGCGGCTACTTCCGAAGAAGGTCGCGTTGTTACAAATGGCATGAGCCAATATTCCCGTGAGGAACGCAATGCAAATGCTGGTATTGTTGTTGGCATAACCCCTGAAGATTATCCTGGGAATCCGCTTGCAGGCATCGATTTTCAGCGCAAATGGGAATCGGCGGCATTTATAGCAGGCGGCGAAACATATGCAGCGCCAGCGCAGCGTGTCGGTGATTTTATAGCGGGTGTTCCATCGAAATCTCTTGGCGCCGTAGTTCCGTCATATAAACCGGGCGTAACCCCTGCCGATCTTTCCTCGTGTCTTCCCGATTATGCAATTGCGGCGATACGTGAGGCTCTGCCTGCGTTTGGGCGGAAAATAAAAGGTTTTGACATGGACGATGCTGTTTTAACCGGAGTTGAAACCAGAACGTCTTCGCCAATACGCATCAAGCGCGATAAAACATTCCAGAGCATTAACACCAAAGGATTATTCCCCGCCGGCGAAGGCGCTGGTTATGCCGGAGGCATCCTCTCAGCCGGTGTCGACGGAATTAAAGTCGCCGAGGCCGTGGGGGTGAGTATGCTGGATGGGGATGAGTAGGTTGGGATGAAAAACTAAAGAGTTGGTTTTTGCGCAGAGGGAGTGCCGGTTGTCGCAAATGATCTATATGAAATTCGTATAATTAAATTTTATAAACAAGGATAATTAAATGACTATGCAGAAATTTGCAAAGCAGTTGAAAGATACTATTCAAGAAATTAAAAATAATGGTACAGCAGCAATTTATTGCGATAATTTAATTTCTTACCTAGACGAAGTTTCAAAATCTTCATCTCAAAACCTAACTGAAATTGATCTTGAAAAATATAAGGCAGACTTACAAATACATATTGAACAAAACAAAAGCTACCATGCATCACAATTAGAGATGTTTAAGTCTGTGATTACATTTGGCCAAAATGCTATGCGCTCTTCGTTTTTAATGAATGGCGGTGCGGCAGTGGCGCTATTAGCTTTTATTGGCCACTTAGCTGTACTAAAACCAGAAAATGTTGCATCGTTCGCTGCTGCTTTAATGCCATTTGTCTTCGGAGTCCTTGCAATGACAATGACTTCAGGATTTACTTACTTAAGTCAGTGGCTTTATGCTAGTGAAAATAAGAAATCCCAAAAATGGGGCTTCGGGTTTAACATTGTATGTATTGCCCTTGGTATATCATCTTATGGGTTTTTTATGTGGGGTATGTGCCGTGCCTCTTTTGCATTCACGCAATTCGTATAATGCCCTCTTTTTACCAAAAGGCGCCAAAAACTAAAAAGGCGACATTTGCTCTGTCACGGCCGGCGAGAGAGGCTGCTTGCAGCATAGATCTATATATGATAAGACTCCTGCAAACATTATAGTATTTTTCATTTGATGTGATCGGTTGTCATTCTTCGGATTCATAAAATTCACCTATTAAATATAGGCTAAAATTTTATTTACCTTGAATTCCTACGGTCACATCAAAGCAAAAACACTATAGAAGGAAAGTATTATGTCAGAAAAACAAGAATGGACTCTGTGTCCAAAACCAGCGATAGGTGACACCCTAAGATGGAATGAACCTTTGTGGGCTGCGCCGAATAAACCGCGCGGAAAACGAGATAAAATAGGCGAACAGCAGATTACAGCCGAACTGCTGGCCACCGGAGAATCCCTGAGTCTTAAAGTCCTAAGCGTTAAAAAACTATCCACCGCCGACGCGACACTAAAAGTCAAAGAAGGCGATAATATCCGCCGCAAGAAAACAACCCTAGAGCAGGGCGAATGCCACAAGGCCTGTAAACCCAGAGGTGGTCCCCAAAAATAGGGGCGTTGCTACTTTAATATATCTAATTCACCATTCCACTTAACCATAAGTAATTTAAAGGAATATTCGAGCATTTTTTCGCACTTACTATAACACTTTGACTTTCGCTTCATTCTTGCCAAGTGATGTCTGAAGAGGCTGTTATATCCCTCTACAGTAAACGTTTCCGCTTTTGATTGTGTATGCTTTTTATGCGGAATAAAGGCTTCGTATGGCTGGTAATAATCAGTCATTATGCCGTTTATTTCCTTGTCTTTCAAAAGCTTCCAGAGCTTTTTGCCTGTCTTGGTATCTCGCTTGCCAGTAACGAAGTTGATGAATTTGTGCCGATCTCGATCAACAGCAATCCAGATCCAACAGTAGTTTTTTTATTTCCGACATAACTATGCATCTCGTCAATTTCTACGATATTTACTTGCTTGTTGCTCTTGATTTCATCAAGATTTTTGCCGAAATTTCTAATCCAGCGCAATACAGAAACATTACTAAAACCCAGCACTCGACCAATCGCCCGAAAGCCCATCCCCTCCAGATAAAGCTGAAGAGCCTGACGCTTTATCGCCGCCGTGCCAGTGCCAGAGCGATGTTGAACCGTGTGGCGACAGCCGCAGGATTTGCATTTATAGCGCTGGAGTTCACCAATAAAGCCAGCCTTAGTAGAAGTGGGGTGAGTGCATTTTGGACAAAGTGACATAAACTAATAACTCCATACATTGGATAAAATTATTTTTAATATACCATAGAGATATCAGAGTAGCAATGCCCAAAAAAGAATACGAAGCCGTAACAACATACCTAAATGGTTTGTAAAAAATATGCCTATAGATACTGAAAATAAAATAATACCAAATATCCTGATAGTAGATAATGTTCCTACGAACATCATAGTGTTATCCGGGATTTTAAAGAATATGGGCGTTAATATTATCACAGCTACAAGTGGCAATGAAGCGCTTGGCCTTATGTTGGATAATGATTTTGCGCTGGTGCTTTTGGATGTACAAATGCCTGACATGAATGGTTATGAGGTTGCAGAATTAATGCGTGGCTCCAAGCATAGCCAGCATACTCCGATTATATTTGTAACGGCAAATTCCCGTGAAAAAATACACGAACTCAAAGGATACAATGCAGGAGCGGTAGATTATCTGACCAAGCCTGTTAATAAAACTATCCTGCGCAGCAAGGTGGCTGTTTTTGTTGATTTATATAAATTACATGCCGAGCTAAAACAGGCTCGAGAAAATGCAGAATATGGCACAAGGTTAAAAGGTGATTTTCTTGCTAATATGAGCCATGAAATCCGCACACCGATGAATGGCATACTAGGTATGAACCGGCTTTTGCTCGATAGTGAGCTAACAACTGAACAGCGCGGCTGGGCTGAAATTGTTTGCAAATCCGGTGAAGGATTGCTTGAAATTATCAATGATATTCTGGATTTTTCTAAAATAGAGGAAGGTAAACTTACCCTTGAGCCTATTAATTTTAACCTGCATACGATGATAAAAGATGTTACTGATATGCTGATAATGAAGGCGCTGGAAAAAGGCATAGAGCTGCTTGTGCGGATTGATCCAAAAGTGCCGCAATTTGTTGTTGGTGACCCCGGTCGTATCAGGCAGATCATTATGAATCTGGCAGGTAACTCCATAAAATTCACCGACAAAGGTCATGTACTGATTGATGTAACAATGAAAAAAGAAACTGTAATCTCATTTGATATAGAAGATACTGGCATTGGTATACCCGAAGATAAGCAGGATTATATTTTTAATAAATTTTCTCAAGCCGAGGAGTCTACTACACGTAAATTTGGTGGCACAGGCCTTGGTCTTGCAATTAGCAAACGCCTGGTAGAAATGATGGATGGCAAAATCGG
Organism: Alphaproteobacteria bacterium; assembly: GCA_024280585.1. GTDB lineage: Bacteria > Pseudomonadota > Alphaproteobacteria > Rickettsiales > UBA6187 > JAJRPW01. The sequence continues at coordinate 679 of JAJRPW010000050.1, read as the reverse complement.
TGTTCGTAGCAACAAAGGTAAAGGTTCAACATTCTGGTTTTTTATTGGCCTGAAACAAGGCAAACAGGAAAAGTCACTGCAAACTGTGCCTGAATATGATTTATCGGGTAAACGTATTTTGATAGTGGACGATTATGAAATAAACAGAAAGATTTTGGGTGGGTATGCTAGAGGTTGGAAAATGTGCGCAGATACGGCGACATCTGCCGAAGAAGGCTTGAAAAAATTAAAAAAAGCCGCAAAGAAAAAAGACCCTTATGAATTTGCCCTGCTGGATTATCAATTGCCAAAAATGGATGGTTTGGAATTAGCAGCTAAGATAAAATCTGATTCCAAATTAAAGGATACGATCCTGGCGATGGTGACTTCCGCCGGAAAAATAGATGACTATAAGCAATTAAAGAAAAAAGGGCTTGCCGGATTTTTGGTCAAACCCTTTTATCCGTTGCAATTGCTTGATTTATTAATGCTGGTTTATGATGCAAAAGTTAACAAAAAGGATATAGGGCTTGTTACACGCCACATACTCACCGAGATAATCCACTCCAGCGACAAAGAAGGCGGCAAGATATCAAAGGATGCTTTTAAAGGCGTTAAAATATTGGCAGTAGATGACGTTCCTGTTAACCAATTATTAATGCAAATCATGTTAAAAAAGATGGGGTGTAGTGTAGATGTG
>JAJRPW010000049.1 GCA_024280585.1 Alphaproteobacteria bacterium | reverse complement strand
TGCCAGCAATGCTCAATTTTTCTGCAGGCTTGCGGAACATAAAAGCTGCCTGCAAAGCCGCAAATGTCAAAACCATTCTCTCTTCTCGTAAATTTATTGAAAAAGCAGAGCTTGGCGACTTAATCACAGGGTTAGAAGAAGTGGTCAATATTATCTGGCTTGATGATGTTAAAGAAAGCATTGGATTGGGCGATAAATTGAGCGGAATTTGGCGCGCAAAAACAGCTGAATCATTTTATAAAAAACAGAACATAACTTCTTCAGATATAGGCGCAATTCTTTTCACTTCTGGCTCAGAAGGCGTGCCAAAAGGCGTTGTGCTTAGCCATTCAAATTTAATTGCCAACACCAATCAGATTTACGCCCATACCAAATGGAATAAAGATGACAAAATATTCAACCCCCTGCCCGTGTTCCATTGTTTTGGACTAACCGCTGGCATGTTATTACCCATTCTTAAGGGCATGTATTGTTTCTTATACCCCTCACCCTTACATTATAAAATCATTCCGGGCTTGATTAAAAAGGTCAAAGCCACAGTCCTGTTCGGCACTGATACTTTTCTAACAGGCTTTGCCCGCTCGGCAAATGAGGGTGATTTTGATAGTTTACGTTTTATCATTGGCGGTGCAGAACGACTAAAACAGCGCACTCGTGATCTATGGCAAGAAAAATATAATCTTGAACTTTGCGAAGGCTACGGCGCAACCGAATGCGCCCCTGTTATTTCGTGCAACACACTTGAGCATAACCAACATGGCTCAGTCGGAAAAATGGTTTGCGACATCGAACATCGCCTTGAGCCAGTTAAAGGATTAGATGAAGGGGGCAGGCTTTTTGTGCGTGGTGAAAATATTATGCAAGGCTATTATCGGGTTGAAAATCCGGGTGAACTTGAGCCACCAAAAGATGGCTGGCACGACACTGGCGATATTGTCACTATTGATGACGATGGATACATAACCATAAGAGGAAGAGCAAAACGCTTCGCCAAAATCGGCGGCGAAATGGTATCGCTCGCAGGAGTAGAGGCCTACGCCTCAATCCTTTGGCCAGAACATACCCACGCAGTAGTTGGCATTGAGCATAAAAGCAAAGGCGAGCAGCTAGTGCTAATAACAGACTTTGACGAAGCCAACCGCCATGATCTTTCTGTATGGGCAAAGGAGCATGGAGTGCCAGACCTATACATACCAAAAAAATTCGTGTTCGTAGAAGAAATACCGATGTTAGCAACTGGCAAAACTGATTATGGTGAATTGGGAAGATTAGCTGGGAAATAAAATCTTCCTCCTCCCTCATGCTCAAGCAATTCTCATACTTCCCCCTCCCCCTCGCGGGGAGGGCTGGGGTGGGGGTTAAGATAAAGCGTAGGCAAAAAATGAAATACATATTCAAACTAATAGCTATAATCTCAATCCTAAGCCTTGCGGCTTGTTCAACTTTCAAAAATCCCCAAAGAGGATATTTTGACCAAAGGAAAATAAGTGATAATATTTTTCAGGTCATGGCATTTAACAACAAAAGCAATTCTGTTGAACTAATGAAAACCGCCGCCATGTTCCACGCCGCACAAATAACGCTAAAACAAGGCAAAAAACGCTTTATTATTTTAAGCGAAGACTTCAAAACGTCAAGAAAACTTAAAATAGATTTAGAAGATGAAAGCGAAATAAACAGAATTAAAGAAGATGGCTATATTATCGTTGATGAGGGCAATGAAAACATAAAAACCAATATAAAAAGCATTTTACTAATTGAGTTAATTAACGAAAAAGACCCTAGATATAGTGATGCATATGATGCCGCAAAAATTGTTAAAGAACTAAAACCGATTGTTTTTTTGGATAATGGCGGTTAGGAGAAATAGTAGTATCTAATGTCATGTGTGATCGAAGCCGAAGCACCTTAGACTCTTCACTTCGTTCAGAGTGACAGAGTTGATAGTGCAGGCAGTAATAGTTAAGCTATAAAATATTACTTAGAAATTGCATCCATGATATATAGTGCGTGTAATGTGCCATCTTCCTTTCTTGATGGTTTTGCATTAATCTCTAATAATCCTTTAGTAGCTACAGCCTTTGTATAGACATTATCTGGCTCATCAAACATTGGATCTTTGACAACTGCAGTCATGTATTTTCCATCAATTTCTGGGTGTTCAATTTTTAACTGTCTATTGTGATGAATAAGCCCATCAACTTTTACTTCCAATTTTTCCATGTAACCTACAATTAGTTTATCTTTGGATCTAATTGCACCTGCCATCGGAATATCAATTACGGTCTTGAATTTTGCTGTTTTATTTTCAGATGCCCTAATTATCAATTCATCTGACGATTGGCCTACAGGCGCAACCATTCCTCTCGCTCCATGTGTAACTTTATCAAGAACTTTCAAAAGAAACTCATGATTCTTCTCTTCACTTTCAGCTCGCCCCTTGTGTATTTCCTTTGTGAGGATCATCAATTCTTTAAAATGAGGCTCTGCCTCTTTTTCTCTTCCACCTGACATATTTAAAACCCAACTAATCCACCGCCAAATAATTTCTCCAGCACCATTGTAAAACACTTCAGGAACAAGTGGTAATAAAGTTGCAGCAACTGGCTGAAGAAGTGCAACTAATTCAACTGAACCTTCTCTTGGTTCTTTTGCTTTTACCACAAGGGGAAACCGCTCTCCTCTCCTTGGTAATCTGTATTCTAGTAATGCAACTAATCCGTAATTAACTACCTTGTCAGTTCCAACAAGCGCTTCGCCAAATCGACGCATTTCAATTACATGATCCCTTGTTTCAAGCCCATCATATTTAAGTGAAAATCCAGAAGCCATATTATCCCCCAGGCTACACTTAACAAGATAAAACCGCTTTGAGTCAACTATATAGAATATCTAGTATATAAACACGATATCAGAACAAACCATAAACATTTATAATAATAAGTCAAGTCTTGCGACAGGTTATTAAGCGTTGATAAATCTCATCACTACCCACCATCACCCTTCTCTATCTCACGCCCAATAATAATTACCTCCTCATTCATTCTCTCCCTTACACTCATTTGCGTATGAAAAGCCGTTGCTACAATCAGCCTATTTTTTTCAACTTGAAAAAAGATATAATGGCTTTTACAAACACAATAAGAAAATCTAGTGCTAAAATTTGGACTGATTTGAGTAGTCTTTTCACCATTTGCAACCTTTAATATTGTTGCTTGTAATGACGACATATAGGCTTTAGCTGTGGTTTTGCCCCATTTTCTACATGAGTAATTATAAATCTCTTTTAGTTTAATCTTTGCTGTTGGGGTAATCCACACCTCAAGCTTTTTAGAACTCATGAGTGTTTGATAATTTCTTTGTCAGCTTCATCAATTATTGCCTGCATAGAAAATGGCTCAACTTCTCCAGCATCAATTTCATTAGCGGCCTTTTTTAAGTCAGCCTCTAGCTCTAAAAGATATTCAATATCCTGCTTTCGCAAAAGCCTTAACGCCTCTCGCATTAGCTCACTCACCGAGCCATAAAGCCCCTGCGCAACTTTGCCTTTTGCATATTCTTCTAATTCTGGGGTCAGAGATATATTTGTCGACATTATAAAATCCTATCATTACCAACAAATATACCCCTACACCCCTTCAATGTCAAACCTTGACATCAATTCTACCCACTCATCGCCCCCTGCGCCGCTGCACCGCTATCAACCAACAAACGATTATATGCGCTTAGATATGCTCTTGCTGAAGCAACTAGCGTGTCTGGCTCGGTTGCTCGGCCAGAAACAATCTTATCATTCATCTCTAGGCGAACTTGTGCATTTGCTTGTGCGTCTGTGCCGCCCGTTACTGCATCAACACCATAAAGCAACAAGTGCGGATTTGCTCCTACTGCCTTTTTAATTGCGTTAAAAATCGCATCGACCGAGCCTTCGCCCTCCTCAATTAGCGAAACCTCCTCGCCATTAACATCTAGCTTAAT